>CAKUWM010000250.1 GCA_934699305.1 uncultured Saprospiraceae bacterium
AAGTCGATGCTTTTATTTTCGTCAGGATTATTGTTTCTGACGATGTATTATTTTACAAATAAAACTTTAGCAAAGCATGAAAAAATATAAAGGTCTTCTTATCGGCATAAACCTAATTTTATTGTTGGCATACATCAATTATAGTGTATTGAGTAAGGAAAAGCTGCTGCATAATGGTAAAATGATATTTCTTGAACTTGCCCCTGCGGACCCTCGCTCTTTGATGCAGGGAGACTATATGTGGTTGCGTTATAAGATACTCGAAAACATCCGGACAGAGGGCATTCCGAATCGGGGATATTGCATCATTTCAGTAGATAACAAAAGCATTGCCCGCTTTATACAAATTCAATCTGATGGCAAACCGCTGAAAGGAGACCAGCTCTTACTCGCTTATCGTGCAACGAAGAATCAAGGCATGCGCATTGGAGCCGAATCCTTTTTTTTCGAAGAAGGACAAGGGATTAAATACGAAAAAGCCAGGTATGGTGGATTGCGGTTAGACGGAGATGGGGACAGCATCTTAGAAGGCTTGTATGATGAGAATTTGCGTAAAATTGAATAAAAGAGATGAAAAATGAGGGCTTTAGATTATTTCAAATTTAAAAAACACGGGAACGTGATCGCTGATTGCTGATGCTGACTTTAAGTCCACAAATGCTTGGTAAAAGTGGATGATGCCGGCTTCCACTTTACGTACCTTATTCACGTCATAAAACACATTGTCAAATTCCGATGCGAGGCATCCATCGCTCAGGCATTTCTGTCTTAGACTGGTGCGCTGTCCGACCAAAGCCGGTTGAAATCCCATTTTCTTCAAAGGATTGAACACTGAATGATCCTGGGGACAATTAAAATCCCCACAAAAAATTAGATTTAAGTCGGGATAAGATGAGGGAAAGAACTTAAAATATTTAATTTCTGTCTCTGGCTGCATTTTTTTAGTGATAGCATGAAAGTTAACAAGGGTAAAATACTTGCCATTTGCTTGAAAAGTAGCTAAGAATGGCTCCCTATTGATTTCGACGTGATAAAAATTCTCAAGCCATGGTCTTCCAATCAATTTTACCTTAGATGGCTTCCAAAGAAAGGCATATCGCTCCCGCTTATAGGAATTTACGCCACTCGTCATATCACTTATTCTGTATTCCCACTTTGTGCCCATTCTATTCAATACTTCACCCAATCTGCCTACGGCTTGTGCTCCTCCGGGATGTAATGCAACAACTTCCTGGATAAGGACAACATCATAATCCTTTACCACTTGGGCAATAAAACTGATTTCTTGATTGGATTTTGAATGTCCAAAATCCTTTAAATTCCAGCTGATAATGGAGACTGCATGAGCCGAAAAAACAATATTACATCCAAAAAGGATAAGCAGCAATAGTCGTAAATTGTATAAAAAGTGCATATACAAAGGTGCAATAAAAAACTATAAGGATCGAATATTTTTGGTAATGACAGTATTGTATTCGGCATCGAATAATTCTTTATTGGAGGATATATATTAATAAATTGCAAAAATCCTACTTATAATAGTGTTGGAATTTTTCCCTGAAAGAAAAATGGCTCAATAAATGGGAATAAAAAATTATTATTAAAAACAAGCTAATCTCATATCCAAAAGCACCATTTACCAAAAAAAATAAAATATATTTGTTGAAAATGTATAATTTTAGTTGGTAAATCACTTTGTTATGATTAGAACAATTGTTGTAGATGATGAAGAACATTGCATTGATGTGCTGGAAACATTAATTAAGCGTCATTTACCAATTCTGGAAGTTGTTGCTGTCTATAGCGATCCTGAGAAAGCATTAGAGGAAATCCGATCGCATGACCCTGATTTAATATTTATGGATATCAATATGCCTGTAATATCAGGGTTTGATTTACTTAATCAACTCATGCCATTTTCATTTAAGGTGATATTCACGACAGCCTATGATATATTCGCAATAAAGGCATTAAAATTTGGGGCGGTTGACTACATATTAAAGCCTGTAATGGAAGATGATTTAAAATTGTCAGTTTCAAATTTAATCATGAGTATGGATAGGGGCTATAATAAAATAGAACGATTTAAAAAGATTCCTAAAATAAGTATTTATAACAATGAAGGGATTACTATTCAACCAATTAATGAAATAATTTTTTGCGAGTCAGACAATTGTTACACTACTTTCTATCTTACTAATAACAAAAAAATTATTACCTCAAAATCACTTAAGGAATTTGAAAATTTATTGTCCAAGTATTCATTTTATAGAATTCACAATAGCTATCTGGTAAATATGGATCATATTCAAAAAATTCAAAAGAATGATGGTGGATATGTTGTTATTAATGAACACAAGCTTCCGATATCTCGTAACAAAAAGGAACATTTTATAAAAACGCTCAATAAATACATCGAATAAAACAGACTATTGGATAAGATGAGTTATGATTACATAACTCAATACAAGAATTCAGTTTAAATTATCATTTAAAGAGTCGAAAAACAGCAATTTAATTTTCAATTTTTATTATTGTCTTTGTGCCTCCTACTGATCCATCCTGATTATAGACATCATGTATGGAATATTCGATTATTTTATCCTTAAAAACCTGATATTTACTAAGTCTTTCTTTAACAATAGCAAGACCTTTGGATTCGTATTGAAACATTGATTTTTGCTTTATCTTGGCAGCTTCAGCTATTCCGATTCCATTATCATTTAATTCAACAAATAAATAAGGGTCTTCAAAATAAATATTTAAAATGATATTAAAATTCTTATCTTTTTTGACAAAGCCATGCTTAATACTGTTTTCAGCGATAGGTTGTAATATTAAAGGAGGAAAATAGTAGTTGTCTGTGTTAATATTATTGGCAATATTTATTTTGAAATTAAATTTTCCATTGAATCTTATCGACTCAAGGTCTAGATACAATTTAAGGTAATTTATCTCATCAGTAAGAGTTACTTCTAAAATCGTCGTATTATCCAATATAAATCGGAGTAATTTGGCAAATTTTGTCAAATAATCTGAAGCGTAATTACTTTGGTCTTTTAAAATATAACGGTTGATTGAATTCAACGAATTGAAAACAAAATGGGGGTTCATTTGACCTTGGAGAACTGAGAGATTTAATTGCGTTTTTTCCATATTAAGAAGAGTTATTTCATCATTTTTTTTAAACACTTCTGATTTTAACTTTAATTGATCTCTATAATAATCTCTAATACGATAGCCCATACCGGCCGTAAAAACCAAAACATCAAGTAACACACCTGTATTAGCCATAATAGTTGCAATATATCCATTGTAAAAATTAGAGACTAACTCACCTATTATCAACATTGAACTGCCGATGAACAATAATTTTACATAGATGCCGTTCCCGATAATGCGTATCCATATTATTAATGCTACAGCAAATACATCAAGAAATAGTCTCGTACAGAAGTATATATTATAATTGAGTGCCAGATCACCTTTTGTCAAAGTAATAACTTCAGGTATGAGAAGAACGACACATAGCATCACATACCCTCTGGCAACTTTATAGTAGTTTGGATACTTATTTTTTGCATCAATAAAATATATAGCAAACATAGTATATGAAGCGAAAAATAAATGAGCTATAAAACCTTTGGTATATATCCAAGGTATGTAATAAAACTCAAACCCAATGACTCCAAATTCATTGGATAATACGATTGTAGAATTGTAAACAATTGTAAAACAAAAAATGGCATAAAACAAAAAAGCTTTTCCCTTTATCCTTATAAATACGCTTATTGATAAGAGTCCTATTACGCTGCTTATCCCAATGACAATAAATATAAAACCTATTGAAAAGATATTTTCATTACTTTTTTTTATCTCAAATGCAGAAACTGCACTTATAACGGGTCTTGAATCTGAGGTGATTCTATAATGACTAATTTTTACCAACAAAACATGTTTGCCCGGCGTCAGTGTAAGAATCCCGCAAAATAATTTCTTTAACTCTAATGAATCTCCTTTAAAATCACAAGGAGTATTATAGCAAAACTCTACCTTCTTATGATCAAGATAAAGTTCTGACATCGCCGCATGAATATAATACATATTCGTATAGCCTTCTTTATTTTCAAGATTAATTGACATCCAATATTGCAACCTTGATCTCTTGAAAAAAGGTGGCATTTCAAAGTTCAAATTTGATGAATCGGCTAAAAGTTTTATGGCTTGTTCCGGACTATACCCTTTGTCGATAATTATTGCATAATTTCCTTTTTCTTGATAACTATTTTTATCCAACTCAATATTTCCCCAACATAAACCATTTGATGGAGACAATATTATTGCGCAAATAATTGATAGGAATAATCTAAAATTTAGCATGGGGATAAAGAACTATACTCTGCAAATATAAATGGAATATAAAAACCATTCATCATTTTAATGAGGATAGTATATAATTTTAATTCCGCAGATGCTACAGTGGTATTTTTAAATAATAATCTAATAAAATTGCTTTATAAA
>CAKUWM010000251.1 GCA_934699305.1 uncultured Saprospiraceae bacterium
TTTCCCATGTTTTCAATTCATAAGCATGTAACACAAAAGGAATGCGGGTGGATGTTACAATATCCAAACAAAGTTTTAGGTTTGCGTTGCTGGAATTAGCTACTTTTTTGAGCAAAGATAAAAATGCATTAGTTGTATGCCTGTCTAGGGTGATTATGGCTTGATCCAGTATCTGAAATATAAAATGTAAACAATAAAAATTGTTACCCTTATTGATCAAGTCTAGGAGGGTTTGTTTTTTGGTCTGGTCATCGAGGTGGTTAAAATATAGGATCCACGTCCGTTCTAAGCGAAATGTTGTCTGCTCGGACCAGATATGATTTATCCAAAACAACAAAGTTTCATGTTGTTGGCAAAATAAGGCACCAAATAAAAGATTGTTATACAGCAGTTGTTTTTTGCCAGCGGTAGGTGCTATTTTGTTAATAACCTGCGTGACCTTTTTTTGACCTGAAGTTGATGTTGTATCAAAGAAGAGAATCCATTCAGTGGGAATATCTTCCTTAGAGCTATAATACAGGGACAAGTAGCTGTCTTTATCGATTGAATGGAGGACTTTGTGAGGGTCTTGTCCGCCGGCTAAATGCCCTTTTAAATCATTAAATTTATCATCGTTTGAAAGCCAGAATAGTAGCATTCTTATGGTGGACTTTGGGCGTCCGGTTTCCATTAAATAAATCTTGGTCAATAGATCTCTGTCATTATCGGAGAGGTGTTCTTTAATCAGATTGAGACAAAGGTCTTTGGCTTCCGTGTGTTCTTCCTTCCACGAGTTGAGAATAAGGGCATTGGAATCTGCGTACCAGTATTCCCTTAAAAGTCGAAAATACAGATATCGATGGTGATTGGTCTTGTCGGCCCATATTGCCGAGTTCATCGACTCGTTCCACCAGGACCATTTTTCTTTTGCTGTGCTAAGCCATTGACCACGCTTGCGGATGATTTTGGTCAGATATGGCTGAAAGTCGTACCAATGATCAGGATGATCCAGTATAGGGATGATGAGGGAGGGGAACAATAGAACCTTGTGTTGAAGGTGAAGGTTGATAATTCGGGGTGCGGCGGCCAGGAAATAATCATAGCCATATTGGAAGTAAAGGCCTGAGAGATTGGGTCCAGGATTGTATTGTTCCTTGGGAGAAGGTTCAATCGAATAAGGATAATCTTCGCTGTCAAGGCAGAAAGATAGCAAGGTTGAATTAATTAAAAAGGAATCAACAACGGACAATGCATTAAAGTCGGTATCAGAGAGTCCGGCGATATTGTCCAAAGGTTGTTCGTTCACCCCATGGAGGAGTGAACGGTTGAGATTAGTGAGTAACACGTCAAAGGGTTTAGGGTGAAAGGATGTTATAATTATATTGACATAATGTCTTTCTCTTTGTTTTCGGCGAGTTTGCCGGCTTGAGCAGAATAGGAGTCGGTCAGTTTCTGGACTTCATCTTCTTTTTTCTTTCCCATATCTTCCGGCAAGCCGTCTTTGACCAATTTTTTTATGCTTTCCATAGCGTCTCTGCGGACGTTACGAATGCTTATTTTAGCATCTTCGGCATGTTGCTTAGCTTGTTTAACTAAGCCGAGTCTTCTTTCTTCTGTCAGAGGGGGTATCATCAATCGGATAACTTCTCCGTCATTCTGAGGTGTTATGCCGAGGTTGGCTTCAAATAGGGCGTTCTCTATGGTACGTAGCATAGATTTTTCCCAAGGCTGGATAACGATGGTCTTTATGTCGCTGATATTGATATTGGCTATCTGGTTGAGAGGCGTCGGGCTGCCATAGTAATCTATCATAATCTCTGATACAAGAGACGGAGATGCTTTGCCTGTTCTAACCTTGGTCAGTTCGTGTGACAAGTGTTCAAGGGCGTTTTCCATCAGGGATTTAGCCTTATCGAGTACTTTGTTTGCTTCTTCTGCGTTCATATCAAGTTGTTTTAGCGGTGTAAAAATATGTTAAGTATTTGAATAAATGAAATATGGGAGGACAAATTGCTTTTTCCGTGTAGGCAGGATAATATTAAAATGCAATAAATTTATGATGAAAGTGGGGCAGGATGTAATTGGGATATTATAGATGTATCATTTGGGCGGCAATAGTTTCGCCAAAAAATTCTTTACCTCTTTCCATGAAGAAGGTGCTGTCATCGGTGGTGTAAAATACGGTTTCGCTATGTTGAGAAAGTCTTGATTCTATTTCAGGATGACGAAAGAGGTAGTCGGTCAGGCTTGATGCTATGATGGGACCTTGAGAAATTAGTTGAACGCCTTGCGGCAAATATTTTTCAATTTTATCGGCGATCAATGGATAGTGGGTACATGCGAGGAGTATGGTGTCGATTTGGTTGTTTTGATTGAATAACAGCTCCAGATCTTCTTGGATAAAGGCATCCATTTCGCTTCCTGAATATTCTCCGTTTTCAATTAGGGGAACCCACATGGGGCATGCTTGTTGTGCGACGGTTATGTTGGGAAAGAAGTGGTCGATTTCTATTTTGTAAGAAAGGCTTTTGACGGTACCGTTAGTGCCGAGGATACCTATGACGCCGGTACGGGTATAATTCCCGATTACTTCGGCTGTAGGTCGTATGACGCCGAGGACTTTTTTCTCCGGATGTCGAATGAGGTCCACTTGTTGGATAGAGCGTAGGGCTTTGGCAGAGGCGGTGTTACAGGCGAGAATGACGAGGGGGCAGCCTTGATTAAAGAGCCACTCGACACATTCTAAGGTATATTCATATACGATGTCGAAAGAGCGATTGCCATAGGGTGCGCGGGCATTATCGCCGAGGTAGATGTAGTCATATTGAGGGAGGGAATCTTTGATGGCTCGGAATACGGTAAGTCCACCATATCCCGAGTCAAAGATTCCGATAGGTTTTTTATTTTTTTCCACCTGTGGCGGGAACTGGCTTCTTAGGGGCCGGTGTCGCTGCTGCCGGAGTTTCTGTCGTTGGCGTTTTGGCGGTTTCCATAAGCTTGTGCTTCACATCAGCAGTAATATCGTATTTCTCGTCAGCAAACAACAAGATGCCGGTACTTGAATCGAATACGTAGTCGAATCCCATACTTTTAGCAACGTCGGTGATCAACCCATTTATTCTATCCAGGATTGGTTGGTATAGGGCTTGGCGTTTTTCAGCTACCTGCTTATTCATATCTTGTTCAAACTGGTTGATTTTGGCTTCTTCTTCTTTTAGTTTAGTGGACTCTTCTTCGAGTTGTTTAGGAGAAATCTCTCCGGCGCTTTGTTTTTTGGCTACATCCTGATATTTAGTCTGGAGGGCAGTCACCATTTGTTCACCTCTTTAGTGCAAGTGTGTCTGGAAGGCAGACAAGTTTGAGTCTGCTTGTTTTATTTCAGGCAGGTCTTGCATGAGAGCAGAACTGTTGATATAGGCGATTTTCTGTGCCACAACCGGCGATGTTCCCATAGCGAGCAACATTAGGCAAATCAATACTATTCGGTTCATTTTTATTTTGTTGATTAAAAAAGTGTGCAAACTTAAACAATTCCAATAATATAGACAAATTCACAAAGAATGTCTATACGGTTGGTTTGAAAATCGTTTAATAGGATTATTTAATTTTCTTGGCGATATCGGCTGTTTTGTCGATGGCATCACTGACAAACAAAACCCCGGCGGCACTGCTTTTGTCTAAGATCAGGTCGTAGCCTCTTTCCTTAGCGTAATCGTCGATGGCTTTATATACTTTGTCCTGAATGGGTTTGACGAGTTCTTCTCGTTTGGCGAATAGGTTTCCATCAGCACCAAAGCGGGTTTTTTGCAATTCACGTACATCTTTTTCTTTAGCGGTAATTTCATCTTCTCGCTTGCGCTTCATGTCATCATTGAGAAGGGGAAGTTCAGCCTGATATTTGTTGTATAATCCTTTAATTTTGTCCATTTCGGCATTGATTTCGGCTCGCCATGTTGCGCTTAAGTCATCTAACTGTTTTTGGGCAGCCGTATATTCGGGCATATTCTCCAGCAACCTTGCTATATCGACGATGGCGACACGCTGTGCAGAGGCAACATTGACGGTTGAGAATGCGATAAAGAGAAAAAGGACTACATTTTTAATCATTTTATTCATGGTTATTTTGTGTAAAATTGGTTCAAAAATAATCGCTTCTATTCAAATCACGATGGTTTTTTAAGTAAATCACCTAATAGGTATGACGTTGAACGAAACATTTTTATACGTAACTGCAATAATCGGGTTAAAATTGCAAAAAAAGTGTCTTTAACGTCGTTTTAACCAAAGTTTTAACGTTTTTAAAAAATTATAATGAAAATAGTGTTGTTTTACGTTTAGTATGAATAGAATGCCTATGATTTTTTTCGTTGGAATAGAATGGATAAGAAATGGTTTTTATGCCTCTTGTCCGATAAATCATGACATATATCTATAAAAGTAGTAACTTTGGAATCAACTTAAGTCCATTTGCATTGTACATAGCAAACGATGGATTTTTATGAATACATATACATATAACCGGGTGAGTTCAATACCATATA
>CAKUWM010000252.1 GCA_934699305.1 uncultured Saprospiraceae bacterium
AACATGATTCTCCCCTATAGCACCCCCGGCTTCGTCCAACTTGAAGCATTGATACCCGGAAGTGGTTGTTTTTTGATGGTGGGGCGGGTATCAATACTCCTTTGTGTTATCTCGGATTAAATTAATTAACGGTTAAATTATGTTATCATGAAATCTAAAATTTATGTTATTTTTATGATGTTTGTTATTCTCGGTATCACTTTTTCTTGCCAGAAAGAAATAGGCCAATCTAATGAACTTGAAATGCGTACAAATGAGTCAGTAGTTAAACCCAACATCTTGCCTTACTTGCCCAATTCAATTAAGTATGTGAGGGGATACATAAACAGTAAATCCGGCTCCTATACAGGAAAGGGATTGGTTCAGACTACCTTAGCGGGTGATTGGTATGTTAATGTCACGGTGGATTCTTCTGATATCAATCCATCGTGGTATGCTACTGTAGTGAAAGACAGTTTGGTAAGCTTTTATGATTTTGATATATCAAGCCCAATTCTTGCTGCTTTCAATCCGGACATTGATGGCGAGTTTAATTTAAATGCATTCAAAGATGGAAAGCTTCATGCATCCTTACCATTACCTACTTATGATGCCTATTTTAAGGGCAAGGTAAGTCATGTAGTAAGAGACACCCTGCTAATGGTTACAGATACAGCACAGGAAAAGGAGTTGCTCGTATTTAGTGGATTTATTTCTTCGCAGTTAGCTTTGTCATTAAGACCGGAAGCGCCTGAAGGATATATCAGATACAATGACCCCGATCAGGGTGGAACACCTGGTGGAGGCTTTAGTTCCGGTGGAGTTGAAAATAGAGCAGTGGGTTGTTCTCCTGTCATACGCATAAAGGTGTGGGCAATAAAGTTTGGTATCCCTGTTACTGCTTATACCAACAATGAAGGCTGGTTCAGAATACCGACAGGATTTCTCTTTGGTACATTAGTGGGGACGGAAGCGATAAATAAAGAGATAGCCGTAAAACCATTAAGCCTAAATAACATAGGCAATATTGGCATGACAATACTGGAGTGGATCTTTGGGCCAAAGTATAATGATGGATGGTATCGAAAAAGGGACTTAGACAATGTGGATATATGTTTCAACGAGCATAATAAATACAGGTGGTGGGCAATGATAATTACTGCCAGTAGCTTAAACAGAAATTATATGGCACAAGATGGATTTTTGCTGACTGACAAACTGACCTCTTATGCAATATGGAAAAACAGTGGTAGTGTAGCCATGTCATGCCCTATGTTTGGGCAGTCAAGCGGAACAGTAGATATTCTTGATTTTCTGCAATTTTTGATACCTGATTTGCCACACATCGGAACCAATATGGAGAGTCATTTTATGGGATTCTTGCCCGATCTTGTATTTCAAACTACCATTGCGAATGATACCAATCATTATTCATCAAGAATTTTTCATACCATGTTTCATGAGTTGGGTCATTATACCCACTATAATCAAGTTGGAAAAGAATGGTGGACGGATTTAATTGAAGCAGAGACATTAGAACCTGTCGGGTGTGGTGGTTATCCTGCTCCTAATACTTTCGCAGGTGATATGGCACAAATAGCGGAATCTTGGGCAGAGTATATGGGTGATCGACATGCATGTCGTTACTATGATCCTACAAGAGGGCATAAAAGAATGTTCAATGGAGTGATACGCCCTTTTATAGAAACCAGAGCTGGCGGAACAACATTTAACAATCAAGATGGAGAGCGTTTTAACAACTGTAGGTATCATGCCTATGGCATATTCTTCGATCTGACAGATAATCCAAGTGTTGAAGTAGAACAATTTGACAATATCGGCGGCTTTACTTTTCAACAATTATATTTTTTGCTTGGTTTTAAAGATCGATCCTTATGTCAGTACATCGGAGCTAGAATTGCACCCATCTGCATTCAAAATGGAACATGGAACCAGTTGTTTCAAATGGTAGAAGATCCTAATGGACACGATTTAACTTGCTGGCAATGAAAAATACATCAATATTAACAGGAGTATTATTTGCGTTGATTTTTTATGGAACAACTTGCAGAGAGGAGATACCGACTAATTGTGAAATAGGTCTATGCCCTCCTATGTATATCTATATAAATGTGTCCAATAGTAATGATACAATGTATGTAGGAGATACATTGGAATTAAGTGCTCAAGTTCCAGACAGAGTATATGAATTTAGTACAAATGGCGATACTGTCTGGCATGAAGTAGTTCAATTTCAAGAACAGGCGATGGATTATGCATTGTATTTTTTGGATTCTATAAATGGAGCGGTTAAAGCAGCTTCTCCTAAGGTAACTATTATTAAAGAAGAAGGTGGAAGTTATGAAGATAGATCGACTTTTTCTTCTACTTATCCATATAGATTTAAATACAAAATAGTTTTCCATTCTATTGGGACATACTTCTTTCAAACAGCCTATGATAATGGATATAACTTAAATGGTGAATTCTATATGAGAGGAGCTGTTCTGGAATGGAATGTGCCTTCGAAAAATTTTGAACTACTTAAAGATTTAGAAGGTACATGTCAAAATTGTACAATAGAAGATTTAAAATCAAGGGATGATGCTGATTTTTATAATTTTTTCCCATTTTTAGTAAAAGAAAGATGAGCAAATAAGGGTGCAATATGGTGAAATTTACGACATTAAAATGACGGTTCACATATTGCACTCATCTTAATTTTGGGCAATGAAAAACATATCATTATTAATAGTTGTATTAATTGGGTTGACTTTTTATAGTACAACTTGCAGGGAGGAGATACCGACTAATTGTGAAATAGGACTATGTCCTTCTATGTATGTCTATATTAATGTATCAAATAGCAATGACACTATGTATGTAGGAGATACATTAGAATTGAGTGCTCAGGTGCCGGAAAGAGTATATGAGTTTAATCGAAATGGGGACACTGTGTGGCACAATGTAGTTAATTTCCATGAACAGGCTATGGATTATGCTTTGTATTTTTTGGGGTCCAATGCCGAAGCTGTTAAAGCAGACTTTCCAAAAGTTACAATTATCAAAAGTGAAGGCGGCAGCTATATAGACCGCACTACATTTACGACAGAATACCCCTATAGATTTAGATATAAAATAGTATTTAATACACCGGGTATCTATTTTTTTCAAACGGCTTATGATAATGGATATAATCTAAATGGTGAATCCTATATGAGAGGAGCTGTTTTGGAATGGAATGTGTCAATTAAAAATTTAGAATTGCTCCGAGGTCGCGAGTCTTCATGCCAAAATTGCACAGTTGAAGATTTTATAGCAAATGATGAAGCGGATATTTACAATTATTTTCCATTTGTAGTCATTGAAAGATAATTATCAAAGGTGTACACATATTACGACTTAGCAGAAGTAAATCGTGTACACCTTATTTGGAATCAATTGTTCCAAATGGTGGATCATATAGTTCTTGATGATGGGTCGCAAAGAGGTCATTTTTTAATCTGTTGGCAATGAAATCATATCAAATATTAGGTTTATGCATCCTGTGGATCATCACTACTGCAACAGACTGTAGGCAAGAAGAATTCGATAAAAAGAGTACAAGCATCTATGTCTTAGGGCAATTTTCAAATACCAGTGATACCATGTATGTGGGAGATACCTTAACACTGACAATTACCATACCGGACTATAGTTTCAAGATAAATGAATTTCCGCCATACGACACGACATGGATTAAAATAGAAACTTTCGAGAATCCTGTATTTGGCTATTCTTTTTTTAGAATAGATACGGCTCAGACAGGTGGGATTGACAGAATTAATCCATATGCAGAAACGATTTTTACTATAGGAGATTTAAGTATGCCATTTACAAGTGAATATCCTTATAAGCATCAGATTAAGAAGGTTCTAAAAATGGAGGGTAATTATTTTTTTCAATCATTATATGATGAAATCCCTAAAATCAATGGCATCTATGGCAGTATGATTATTGAATTGGATGTGCCTTTTAAAAACTTTGAAATATTAAGGGCATGGGGGGAAGAAAGATATAAGAGCGCAAAAGCCGGAGATGAAGTAGATGCAAATAACTATTTCCCATTTGTGGTAAAAGAGAGATGACCAACCCGAGATAACAAAATATTGGCGTAAGCAGGGTTGAAGTGCAAACTTCAGCTTTTAGTTTTCTATTAAACTTTGGTACATTTACCAAGTAGTAGTGCTTCGTTTTCCCTACCTACGCCAATACCAAACCGTTGAACAAACCCTATATGTATTTACATGATAACCAGTTATTTATGGCATAGTTTGGACTAATATTTGTAATGATAAATGTAAAAATTTATCATGAGAATAGAAGAGCAGACAGCAGCATGGAATCGGGAATTTGAAGAGTTCATGATTCTGAAAAACTTATCACCGAGGACGATCAAAACGTATGGACAGATCGTACACTATTTCTTACAGCAATATGTAGAGAAGTATTATCCACAGCCACTGAATGATGATGTAGCGCGCAGC
>CAKUWM010000253.1 GCA_934699305.1 uncultured Saprospiraceae bacterium
GAAGATGCTAAAGATCAAAAGAAATTCTTTATGATTTTAATTGGAATAACTCTGGCAATTTTAATTATTGTCTATTTACTTTATTTTAGAAGATTCTAAAGTGAGTAATAAAAAAAGGCTGATTAAATACCAATCAGCCTTTTTTATTTGATTTTTATCAAGAATTTCTAAGTTACCCTTAATCAAATTTTCTTTTTAAGAACCAATAATCATCATTAAGATTAAAGCCTATTTGAAGTTTGATATATTTTTCACTCAAATTGGTATTATATGTTTTTAAGCCACCTTCAACTGCAAAATTGACATAGGAGATTTGTCGATTGACATAAATAGGGAAGCCATATCCAAGAACAGCGGATTTAATTGTCGTTTGATAACTGTCTAAGGTCAAAGGGAGCTTGCCAACTCGAAACCCAAGTCTGTATTTCGATCTCTTCAAAAATGAATTGAAAGAGTTGGGTTCAGGACACCATTCACCCCCAATTTTGAACATCCCTGAATTACTATAATTAGCTTCCAGACCTTTTAAGGCGTATTTATCAAATATTTCATTGTCGTAATTGATGTTAATTTGCCAGTTAGCACCATGTTGATAGGACAAACCAAACCCATAGGACGAATTAAATGTATTTTTTTCATATTGATTATCAAATGAAGTGGACAATGTGTCAGACAAAGACGTTCCAAGCTGATAGCTATATACTGAATTTACTCCTTCTACATTGGTTTTTAATCGAGAATTAGGTTGAAATGAAGCACCAATTGTTATTCTTTTTTCTTTGTCAAAATCTGTCTTCTTACCGTTGGTCATTGGATTTAATACGTAATTATACATGGCAGAAAATTGATATTGAAGACCTTTGACATAAACTTCTTTTTCCAATGAGGTTACATATCCAAATGCTCCACTATTATCTTTAAATGAAACCTCATCTGTTCGCAATATTTTACCAAAAATATATTGAAGTCCTATCCCTGCGGAAAAGTTTTTATAACTTATTCCATTATTATAAAGGAGCTTATATGTTCCTCCTTTGCCAAAATGTTTATTTTCTACCGGTCCTACCTGAGCATCATCCGCGATAAAATCGTAATTATAGGCAACTCTTGTATATGGCTTTATGGCAATTCCCATACCCCAGTGGAATTTACGATTTTTTTTCTCTAACAATTCATTGTATGGACTGAAAATGGGAAATGCCAGAGACATGTGAGCCAGTTGACCACTCCAAAAGCTGTAATCTGAAGCGTTATTTTTAAAGGTCGTATAGTTAGCATTAATGCCTGTTTCAAAGGTCGAACTCAATAAATAGGAGTATGATGCCGGATTGTTTATATTAACATGAAATCGGTCATAGAAAGTCTGATTAGCCCAGCCGTTAGATATGACTGCCGTTTGATCGTTATTTAAAAATTCGCCAATACCGTACAGCGATAGCGGATTGTGTAAGTCCTGTGCCTTTAAGGATAATCCCAATAAAGTTGTCGTAATAAATATAAATAGTGTCTTTTTAATCATTGATCTTTATTATTTCGTTAAGCCCTTCCAGAACAAGGTCTGGTTTAATAACGTATGATTCGTTTAAAAAGTGAGTAATAGGGATAGAATTTCCACCGGCTAAAATTATTTTAAGCGGTGAATATAGTTCTGAATATTTTCTTTTGTAATATTCTATTTCAGCTATCACACCATGAATGGCTCCATTTTTCAAAGCTTGTTCGGTATCTGAACCATATAGACTTAATTGGTCATCCAGATCAGGTATTGGTAGTTGATCAGTATATAAATTCAATGCTTTTAGCCTCATTTGAAGACCCGGGGATATATTGCCTCCTAAAAATTCGCCTTTGTTGTTAATAAAGTTTATCGTCATTGCAGTGCCGATATCAATATAAAGATTGTGAGCAAAAGGAAAAGAAATATGTGCTCCTACAGCGCCTGCTAAACGGTCTTTCCCCAATGTTTTGGGCGTTCTGTATTTATTCTTTATTGGAATTTTAGTGTTTTCATCTAAGATTAATGTCTTGCGCGCATGTAGATAAGCTAAATTCTCAGGCGTTAAATCTCTTGATGCACAAAGAATACTCCGTTGTATATTATATTCTACATAAATATTTTCAATATCTTGAGATGCCAATGAATCACGAATGATAACTTTCATCAATGTATCATCTTCGTATAATCCATATTTTACACGACTATTCCCTGCATCAATTGTTAAAACCATTTTTTAATCTTAATGTTTGAAATGGCGCATTCCTGTGAAATACATTGCCATTTGATGATCTTCACAATATTGGATTGAATCGTTGTCCTTTATAGACCCACCAGGTTGAACAATATAAGTAATGCCCGCATTATGTGCTATTTCTACACTGTCTGCAAAAGGGAAAAATGCATCTGATGCCAGTAAAGATTCAGTTAAATCAAAACCCATCCTTTGTGCTTTTCCAATCGCCTGCTTCAAAGCATCGACTCTACTTGTCTGCCCCACACCTGATCCTATCATCTGTTGATTTTTAACGATAGATATCGCATTGGATTTCAAGTGTTTAACACATTTTATTGCAAAAACTAAGTCCGATTTTTTATCTTCTGGAATTGCCATTGTTGTAACAAGTCTTAAATCCTCACTTTCTATGGGATGTAAATCGTTTTCCTGAACCAGAGTGCCTCCGATAACTGTTTTTCTTAAAGTATTACAAGTAGCGAAGGTATGCAACTGAATAATCGTTCTGTTTTTCTTCTTTTTTAATATATCTAATGCGCCATCAAGATATTCAGGGGCTATTATAACCTCATAAAATAAATGATCAATAGCATTAGCTGTTTCTACGTCAATGACTTTATTACAAACCAGTATTCCTCCAAATGCGGAGGTAGGATCACATGCCAATGCAGCCTCCCAAGCGGAAAAAACAGTGTTTCTCGTTGCAATTCCGCAAGGATTAGTATGCTTTATTATCGCAAAAGTGGGTAAATTGTCTTTAAACTCCGATATCAGATGTATGGCAGAGTCCATGTCGATGATATTGTTGTACGACAAAGCTTTGCCCGATAGTTGGGTATATAGCTGATGCGTATTGCCAATGAAATGAGCTTTTTGTTGAGGGTTTTCGCCATATCTCATTTCAACTTTATGACCGGACTTTTGAGCAAAGTATTCACCTATTGCTGTATCATAATGAGCTGTTACTTTAAAACTTTCATAGGCAAGCAAAATTCTTTGTTCTAAAGTCGTATTTCCATGCCCATCACGAATCCATTGAGTAACAATCGGGTATTGTGCTTGTTTACTTACCACTACAACTGAATGATGGTTTTTAGCAGCTGCTCTCAAAAGAGACACACCACCGATATCTATCTTATCAATAATGGCCTGATCGTCAGAAGTGTTCCTTAGCGTTTCTTCAAATGGATATAAATCCACTACAACTAAGTCGATTACCGGTAAATTATGATGTTTTAATTGTCCCAAATGGTCTTCGTCTCTACGAGCTAAAATCCCACCAAATACAGCAGGATGTAAAGTCTTCACTCTACCGTCCAGCATAGAAGGGAATCCGGTAATGTCCTCAACCCTTATTGCTTTGATACCCATTTGAGTGATAAAATCATAAGTTCCTCCTGTGGAGTATATTGTAACACCATGATTATCAAGTTCTTTTACCAGTGCATCTAAACCTGTTTTATCATAAACTGACAATAAAGCCGATGTTATACGTACAGAATCCATATAGATTTTTGAAATAAAGCGCAAAAGTACATTAAATTTTGGGAACATATTTTTTATTTTCTGATTTAAAATGAATGTAACTTTGCGATGGTATGAATGATGTATTACAGCCTGGAAGTGATCAGCAAGAAAAATGGAAAATAGGTAAAAAGACAGTGCTGATTGGATTAGGTATTAGTATGGCGCTTGTTTTGGTGAAGGGAAGTGCTGGTATTATCGGAAATTCATATGCCTTGGTAGCCGATGCCCTTGAATCTCTTTCTGATTTTGTCGGATCAATTGTCGTATGGGTGGGTATTAGATATGCTTCCAAGCCTCCGGATATAGAGCATCCGTATGGACATGGCAGAGCAGAAACACTGGTAACCTTTGTGGTAGTTGGGATTTTGATGGCAACTGCTATGTATATTATATATCAAAGTGTCGTAAATATTTTAACGCCGCATTCATTACCGGCGCCGTTTACTTTAATTGTTTTGGCAATGGTGATTTTACTTAAAGAAGGAATGTATCGATATGCGGTTCACCGGAGTAAAATCACAGGTTCAACATCTTTGCGTGCTGAAGCAACACATCATCGAAGTGATGCAATAACTTCAATAGCCGCTTTTATAGGGATTTCAATAGCACTATTACTTGGGCCCGGCTATGAGGCTGCCGATGACTGGGCCGCATTGATTGCATCAGGGGTTATTATCATCAATAGTTATCGGATATTTAAACCTGCCTGGGGAGAAATTATGGATCAACAAAATCATCAG
>CAKUWM010000254.1 GCA_934699305.1 uncultured Saprospiraceae bacterium
TGGAAAATGCGCCTTCTGAAGTTATTGAAAAGGAACGAAAGAAACTGGCGGATAGCTTGTCAAATATTGAAAGCCTGAAAAAGGAATTGGAGTAAGGAAGATGTTCAAAATGTATTGTTTCGTCTAAGTTTAGCCAAAACATTATCAAGAAGAATGCTGTTAAATCAATATTCTTTGAACAAAAGAGTAATTGATAATTAATTTTTTAACACAAATAATTTAGTTTATGGCATTAGCACAAGCATTATTAGCTGAAATAGAGCATGAATCGAAAAGTACTCGAAAAATACTGGAACGTGTACCGGTAGAGCATTTTGACTGGAGTCCTCACGAAAAATCTATGACTTTAAAAGGTTTAGCATCTCATATCGCTTTATTGTCGAGCTATCCGGGAATTATGTTGAATACTTCATATCTTGACTTTGCAGAGAATACGATTAAAAAGCCGGAAATTAACACTACTGAAGACTTGATAACGGTATTTCAAGATGGGAATGAAGCAACATTGAATGCTATCCGGTCTGCTGATGAAGCTGCATTTAATCAAAACTGGATCTTACGCAAAGGGGAACATTTGATAATGAATGCACCGCGTATCGTCGCAATTAGGCAGATGGGTCTTAACCATTTGTACCATCATCGAGCACAATTGGGTGTTTATCTAAGATTGTTGGATATCCCTATTCCCGGGATGTATGGTCCCAGTTCCGATGAAATGGCGCAGTTTAATAAATAAAATTGAGGTTGGTGGTTAGCAGTGGCTAAATACGTTGGTTGAGTACGAACTGTTAGTTTGATAAAAATGAATGTGGATCATTAGCAAAGTTGATTTCTGAATACTTTGACAGGATATTTGTTTTGAGGTTTGCATAGCAGAACTAAGGTGTAAGTTTCAATTATATTTTTGACATTATTTAATAATTTGATAATATGAGTTTTCACCTTTTGACTTTTAAAATAAGCTACTTTTGTATTCGTATTTAATTGTGCTTTTTTTAACTATTTTATGGATATTTATGTTAATATTTTATAATCCCAAAAGAATAATAAATTTGGAATAAAAATGGTGCGGGAAAGATTTAAATACGTTCTGACACTATAAAAAATAAACAATATCGATACTATGAAAAAAATCCTTCTTCCGACAGACTTTAGTGAAACCGCTGAAAAAGCACTTCAAGTAGCTGCCAAAATAGGTAGTATAGACAACTCAGAGATTATCCTGATGCACACTTCTTTGCCAACAGAAGGCGTCAATAGCAATGTATATGCAGCGATATATGTTCACGAATATTTAGAGACAAAAAGAAGAAATCTTAAGTTGCTCGCCGATAAGGTGAAGGAGATGGGATATACGGGCACAGTAAAGACCGACAATAAAGTTGATTTTACGGTACCTGCGATAGTCAATGCATCCGAGGAATTTGATGTCGATATGGTTGTGATGGGGTCAACCGGGTCAAGTGGTCTAACGGGAATTTTAATAGGGAGTATAGCCAGTGGGGTTTTGTCGAAGATTGAAAAGCCCCTCTTTCTGATAACCCACGACTTTGTTCTGCCTGAAGAAGGCAACCTGCTCATAGGTACTGATTACAAGACGGATATCAGCGACAGCTCACGCGAGATATTAAGATTTTTTAAAGAAAAACTTAATTTCAAATTACACCTTGTGCATATCTCTGGCGATGAAGCGGATGAAGAGGTGCTCAACAAAGATCCATTTGTTATCCATAACTTTGGCGACTTAATCGATACTTCTGTGGAAGTTCCCGGATTTAAAGTTGAGAAAGCGCTAATGATGATTCAGGAAAGATATCATAACGCCGTATTATGTACCATTACGAGGAAGAAGAATTGGTTTGGAAGTTTGTTTTCACATAGTGTTTCTAAGTCGTTGTCGCATTATACAGATATTCCACTACTTTGCCTTCATGCCAAGTAAGGTATGATAGATTGTCGGTAGCAGACATGGATCAAATGAATAACAGGATTGATTGGGCTGACTTTATAAAGGTTGAAATGCGGGTCGGAACGATTATTAATGCGGAAGTTTTTAGGGAAGCTAAGAAGCCGGCCTATAAAATAACCATTGATTTTGGTGACATAGGCATCAGAAAGTCTTCCGCACAAATAACAAAACTTTATAAGCCGGAAGAGCTAATAGGAAAGCAAATCATCGCCGTATTGAATTTTCCACCTAAACAAATAGCCACCATGCAAAGCGAATGCCTTGTCCTCGGTGCCGTCAATATGGATGAAGTGACATTATTATCCACAGACAAGCCCGTAAAGAACGGTTTGAGAATCGGATAACTATATGCAACAATTCTATCTTGTTCAAACGATATTGTATGTGTCTGACCAACAGAAGAGTTCAGCATTTTATTCTGCATTATTTAGACAGAAGCCTGATTTGGATGTGCCGGGGATGACAGAGTTTTCTCTCGCTGATAATTGTAAATTGGGTCTTATGCCGAGTAAAGGAATTTCTAAAATATTGAAGGATAAGACTCCTCATCCTGATTTGGGAAGCGGTATTCCAAGGTGTGAGCTATATTTTTATGTCGAAGACATTGAAGTTGAATTCGAGAATGCAGTAAAAATCGGAGCATCCCTTATAAGTCCAATAGAAGATCGGGATTGGGGTGATAAAGTTTGTTATTTTGCGGATGTGGATGGACATATCATCGCCTTTGCCAGAAAAAATGTAGTTTGATCATGATACAATTATTTTTTTGAAATTGATTACCATGTAGTAAATATGATGTTTCGAAGCAATAAGCCATTGACATGTGAAATAATGCAATTGACAACTATTTGGGTTAAATAAAAGTTAAAATAGGCTTTTGTTATGAATTTGTTTTTAACTTTACAATCGAACACTTTAATTATTATACTTAAAATCTTATAAAAATGAAATCACTCAATTATGTTACTTTGTTCTTTACTTTCATTACTGTAATTACATCTCCTATGATAGGTGGTGTTTGTGCTTTTGGTCAATCTGATTCAACGCAGATAAAAAAAGACTCTATTTTGACTGA
The DNA here is from genome assembly GCA_934699305.1 of uncultured Saprospiraceae bacterium. Classification (GTDB taxonomy): domain Bacteria; phylum Bacteroidota; class Bacteroidia; order Chitinophagales; family Saprospiraceae; genus Parvibacillus. The sequence goes on from CAKUWM010000254.1 coordinate 3,045, forward strand.
TGCTGATCTTGAATTAAGGCTACAAGAATTGAAAGCTGAAATTATGCAATTGCAAAAACAAATTGATAAGTATAATAAGAAGGAAAAACCACATACAAAGCAAATGATAACTGGTCGAATAGTTGGAGGTTTGAGTTTAAGTTTTCTTGGGGCTGGTTTGATTATTACTGGTATTAGTGAAGATTATGATTTTTTTAGTTTACCGTTGTATATTGGAGGTTTTGGAGCAACAATACCTGGACTTATAATATTATTTTATAATATTGATCAATTGAATAAACTAAAAAATCGGGAAAGACAACAATCAAAAATATCCTTTGGAATCCAAACAAATGGCATTGGTATTGCCTATAAGTTTTAGCCCGAATTTATATTATATATGAAGTATTGGCTTTAAATAAATTGGAGCTAACTTTAAGTTAAGTTGGATACAATATTGTTATACCCGAATATTTTTGGATATATTTTCACAAAAAAAGAAAAAAATATTTTATTCAGTACATTTATTCCTTCATTAACCCGAAGTCAGCAGTAAAAGTTTTGAAAAACAGTATATTGCTGATTATGAGGGACGTCCCGATTTGCGAATCGTTTCAATGGTTTCTGTAAATCATTGATTACGAGTCGTAAATCGATTCTGCATTAAGCTAATGCCGAATTTGGGTTGAAAATAAGCGGAAGTAGCTCATCCGGTAGAGTGACAGCTTCCCAAGCTGTAGGTGGCGGGTTCGAGTCCCGTCTTCCGCTCCCTATGTTTTGTACCAAATTGATTTAAATCATTAGATGCAATGCCAATAGAATATGACATCAATAGACGAGTTATAATTATTTGATGAAGGTAGTGCGTTAAAATATGTTTAAATAGTCTCTTATTATAAATTTGTTTTTAACTTTACAATTGAGCTGTAATTATTAAAAGTTAAATTCTTATAAAAATGAAATCACTTAATTCCATTGCTCTATACTTTACCTTCATTACTTTTATTGCATCCTCTATGATAGGTGGTGTTTGTGCTTTTGGTCAATCTGATTCAACGCAGATAAAAAAAGACTCTATTTTGACTGATGCGAATTTTGAATTAAGGTTACAAGAATTGAAAGCTGAAATTATGCAATTGCAAAAGCAAATTGATAAGTATGATAAGGATAAAAAACAATATACAAAGCAAATCATAAAAAATCGAATAGCCGGAGGAATAGCTCAAAGTGTTATAGGGATAAGTTTGATCATTGGTGGAAGTAACGAAAAGTCTGGTATATTAACCGTTCCGTTATACATTGCGGGATTTGGAGCAACAATTCCAGGATTTATATTGTTATTTAGTAATATTCATAAATTGAATAAGCTAAAAAATCAGGAAAGACAACAATCAAAATTATCCTTTGGAATCCAATCAAATGGTATTGGTGTTGCTTATCATTTTTAAGAAAAAAATTTGTATTTG
>CAKUWM010000255.1 GCA_934699305.1 uncultured Saprospiraceae bacterium
ATACGCCATTATGGGCAAGACAGCTCCATTCATTGTCATAGAAACAGACATCTTATCCAAAGGAATTCCTTCAAATAAAACCTTCATATCTTCCACGGAATCAATTGCAACACCTGCTTTGCCGACATCACCTGTAACCCTCACATGATCACTATCGTATCCCCTGTGGGTAGCCAAATCAAAAGCCACACTGAGACCCATCTGTCCGGCAGCTAAGTTGCGCTTGTAAAAAGCATTGCTTTCCTCAGCAGAAGAAAATCCCGCATATTGCCTGATTGTCCAAGGTCGCTTTACATACATCGAAGCATAAGGTCCTCTTAAAAATGGCGACAACCCCGGGTAAGAAGCTTTGCTATAGTCAACAAACTCTTCTTCATCAAAACTTTTTCTGCCGGCATTTTTATCAAATGTATTATCCAAAACTAAAACATTTATCTTGTAAAGGTAGGAAAAATTCTTTTGCTACTAATTGTCTTTTATAAACGCAATCCTTTACAATACACCTATTACGCATAATTAGCTTCAATAGATATAAATGCCTTCCACCGGATAATGATCCGAAATAAATCTTCCCTCAGGCTTTGACTTATTCGTTTTGAAAGACAAAACACGTACCATATTATTTACAAATATAAAATCAATCTTAATGGATGCAGGGACACTTTCCGAAAAGTTATTGAATGTCATCCCATCTGTTTCGTCCGGCATCTCTGCAATGTCCCTACTATCAGCCATAAAGTCTTGAATCACACGAATGGGCAAGGATTCAGATTCCGTGTTGAAATCTCCGGTTAAAAATATCGGCAGGTTTGGATTCAATAAATTAATTTTTGACATTATCAGCCGCGCACTTTCAAGTCTTGCTACTTTACCGATATGATCAAAATGGGTATTTAAAACATAAAACTCTCTGTTATCTCTACCTGAAAATCTTGCCCATGTACAAATCCTATAACACACCGCATCCCACCCCATTGTTGGCTTAGTTGGCGTGGAAGAAAGCCAAAAGGTACCGGATTCTTTTACCTCATATTTATCCGAATTATAAAATATAGCGGAAAATTCACCTTGTGACATGCCATTATCCCGACCAACACCCACATAATCATATCCTCCCAAAGAGTCTAAAAAAGTCATCTGAACCAATTCTGCTTCTTGAACACCAAGTACATCCGGCTTAGTGCTCAGGATGTATTGCTTCAACAAATCTTTTCGATTTTGCCAACTATTTTTTCCATCATTTGCCGAGGCCAATCTGATATTAAAAGAGGTAATCTTTATTGTATCCTTAACCATTTCAATATTTTTATTGCCACCTTCCGTATTGTTCACCCCTAACAATGGAAGGTTAAAGCAAAAAATCAACACAAATAGAACGAAATAGAATTTCATGGGAATAATAATTAATGAAGAAAGAAAGATATCAAACCGATAATGATAAGAACCATTCCTGTTATTTTCTTTTCATTATGCTCAATAAATTCATTATTCTTAATAAGATGACTTCCTTTATGAACCAGATAGATCATAAGCACAATGGAAATAATGCTAAATATTCCATATACCAAAGATAATAACAATACGCTTTCTAAACCATATCCTCCGGCCGTCAAAAACAATGTCTCCACTTCAAGACATGGTGATAAAAACATCATACCGACAAACACAAGTATCCACCTGGTCTTATTCCTTTTGTACAAACCCACATCACCTTCTACATGATTGTGGTGATGCGGAGCATTGAGTGAAAAATAAATTAATCCCAATACTATCAATAACACGGGCGCAATGATATGAGCATAAGATTCAAATGTATTCGACAGCTTAATTCCAACAAATCCCAATAAAACACCCAGAATAATCGTACCTAAAACGTGAGCAAATGCGGATACAAAGCCAACAAAAACAACCTCTTTGGTGTCCCACTTCTCAGCTCTTGAAATAGCTACCAGCGGTAACCAATGGTTGGGTATCAATGCATGGATTATACTTAAAATAATTGTTGCCGTTAATAAACTTATCATAATCAACTCAAAATATGAATGCAAGAAACAAACATTTAACAAAATAAAAGGATTTTCTTTTCATCCCAAAATATTTTATTGATATTAAATAGTTTATAATCTCATTTTAATCAAAATATTTAAAGTAACAAAACAATATTTTATACAATATGCCATTTTCGTTATAAAACTATGTTTAAAATATTTCATAATTCGAAATGTATGTGTACTTTTACACCTTTTAAGCGACTTTATTACTTTCTATATTTAATTGCGTGTGAATACAAATAGTTTAATTAAGCATACAGGATTAGCATTTACTTTCATCCTTTCTTCGTTAATTCTATCAAAACTTCTACCAAATAATTTTGACATTTCGGCTAAATATAACAAAAGTCGGATTTCTACTCTCAGCAGCCTTAATGTAAAATCTCCAACTATTAAATTCGGTTTTGCTTTAGATACCTTTGCAACTGAAACATTTACAGTAGAAAAAGATGAAACTCTAATTAATATACTTTCAAAATATACAGACGAAGTTAAGACCGCATTTAATATTGTGGATGCCAGCAAAAAATATATCAATCCACGCATCATCCATCCCGGATTAGAAATATCGGTATTAAAAGACTTAAAAACCAATTTACCCGAATATATCGCATTTTATCCCAATGCTTATAGATACGTTGTCTTAGATTTGAAGAATCCGGATAATATCAAAATGGTTGAATTACCGGTTGAAAAAAGCATTGAAGTGGTCTCAGGGTCGATGGACGGATCCCTTTGGGAGACTATTAAAAAATATAACATGGACACTGATTTAGCAGGTCAGATGGAAGATGCTATGGAGTGTGCAATGGATTTGAGCAGAGCGAGTAAAGGCGACGTTATAAAGCTCGTATATGAAAAAAATATGATTGAAGGCCAGGAAGTTGATGCAGGTAAATTATTAGCCGCTTATTATAAAGGCAGATTGGGTGAAAAATATGTTTTCTATTTCGATAATGGTAAATACAAAGGGTATTTTGACCAAGAAGGCAGGCCCATGAAAAAATCATTTTTGGCTGCACCTCTAAAATATGCCAAAATAACCTCCAAATTTTCAAGAAGCCGTCTCCACCCTATCCTTAACAAAGTAGTACCACATTTTGGAACAGATTATGCCGCTCCTACCGGCACTCCAATATTGGCTGTATCTGACGGCATTATTGAAGCTCAGGGCTATAGCGGCGGTAACGGAAATTATGTGAAAATAAAGCATGATAAAACATATGCTACTCAATATCTCCACATGTCACGCTTTCCACGTGGTCAAAGGAGAGGACAAAGAGTGCGCCAAGGACAGGTCATTGGGTATGTAGGCTCTACAGGGTTAGCCACCGGACCTCACGTTTGTTTCAGATTTTGGAAAAATGGCGTTCAAGTAAATCCTAAATCTTGTAAATTACCTTCCCCGAACCCAATACCGGGAAATAGCCTCGCCGAGTTTAAAACACATCGTAATGATATGCTTAGTAAACTCGCAGCTATAGGCAAACCGCTTCCCGGTGAAACTGTTATCAAAATGGCAGAAAATGACTTATTTTTAGTCAATCCATAAAAGACAATTTCTTTAACAGTAGGTATTAATTATAACGAATTGTCCATAGACAATAGTTAATTTTAATGCTTATTATTGCTCGAATATCAATAGGATAGAATTTATAGCTACAAGCGTCTCAACTGCTTTAGTTTAACCCGCATTCCGCATTTGTCTGTTGCATAATCGATTTACGACTCGTAATCAGCAATCATCGGCCTTGTAAAACCTCGAATGTTGAATTGCATCGAATAAAATTACAACAAACTGAATATCAGTAGTATGCAAAATTAGCCTTTTGGCACTATTAAAGTTAGTATCCTATTTTTAAAGACAATATTTTGCCTTTAAGAAGAATCCCGGTTAAAGACAATACTTTGCCTATAACAACAACTCGGATTAAACTTAAAAACCAATCACCAAACCAATCTTTTCAAATCTTATATGTATGTATTCTGGCAAACACAAAAGGGAGTCCCAATACAGGAACTCCCTTTCGATTATTAAGAAATAATGAAATCTACATTTTAATATACTTATGAATAGCTATCCCTTTTCCATTCTTAAGTTGGACAAAATATACACCATTAGAAACATTAGATAGATCAATATTGGTTAAATTTACATTGACAGAACTTTGTTTCTTTACTTTTTTAACCACTTTGCCGGAAGCATCTGATACGGTAATTTCCATTTCATGTCCGGGAGTATTAAGCCAGCTAATATTTAGGCTGCCATTGCCGGGATTAGGGAACACAGAGCTAAGGATAGACTGCCCTGCAACTTTTTCAGTTGATACTAACCCATCGTGGCGCACGTATGTCCCCAATTCTTCTGCTTCAACACATTCTTCACTTCCCCCATTTACCGTTATACATGCTTCACTGTTAATA
>CAKUWM010000256.1 GCA_934699305.1 uncultured Saprospiraceae bacterium
CAGTGCCTTTCTAACGAAGAAGCAACTGCAATTGTAGGGAAAGACCGGGAAAGTCACCAGCGTGATTTGTTTGGGTCTATTGAAAAGGGTGACTACCCACGATGGAACATGAAGATTCAGGTGATGACAGAGGATCAGGCAAAACAGTGTCCATTTAACCCTTTCGATCTTACCAAAGTGTGGCCACATGGTGATTATCCACTAATAGATGTGGGCGTTTTGGAGTTGAATCGAAATGCAGAAAACTATTTTGCTGATGTAGAACAAGCTGCCTTTAATCCGGCAAATGTTGTTCCGGGAATCGGATTCTCTCCGGATAAGATGTTACAAGCCCGTTTATTCTCTTATGGAGACGCACAACGGTATCGCTTGGGGGTGAATCACTATCAGATTCCGGTCAACAAGCCACAATGTCCATTCCATAATGCATCCCGTGATGGAGCTATGCGTGTCGATGGCAATGAAGGGGGCACGCTTCACTATTTCCCCAATAGCTACGGCCAATGGGAAGAGCAAAAGCAATACACCGAACCGGCGTTGAGCTTAGAAGGTGATGCGGATCATCACGACTTTAGGGCAGATGATGATGATTATTTCACACAACCTGGCAACTTATTCAGGCTGATGAATGACACACAGAAACAAGTGTTGTTCAACAATACTGCCGGAGAAGTGGGTGGTGCAGAAGTCTTTATTCAGGAAAGGCACATTCAGAACTGTTATAAAGCGGATCCTGCTTACGGAGAAGGCGTAGCAAAGGCACTCGGTTTAGATATCAATACAATTATCAAGTAAGATAGGTTATTATCCGGCTATTCGATGGAGTAGATTCTTGCTTTCCAGGCGAATATTCTTATTGGATAGCCGTATTTTTTTTTACAATAGTGATGATAAAAGCAATTTTTTTATTTATGTAATAACCTATACATACAATGTTTAGTAAAGTTCCTATAACATATTATATCTTTTTATTCTGTTTTATTTTTTCGATAATTAAAGTAGAGGCTCAGTGTGACAGCACTTTTATACTAAGTCTTGATGGAGGGGGAGGAAACTATACTGGCTCATGTATTGAAGTATATTCAGAAGATACGTTAGTATTGTTTGCTTCTTTAGAGGATTCTCTGGAGATAAGCCTTTTAAGCCCGAATGGCGAAATGTTAAGCCGCCATAAGTTTAAACCAAATGACTATGGTCCCTATAACATTACGTCCATTTCTTTGGATAGCCACAAAAACATTATAGGCACAGGCAAGGGTAGTCGCTGTTTTATATTCAAATATGACATTTTAACTTCATCCTTCCTTTGGTTTAAATTTATTGATGATGTAAAGGACTTTGTATCACGGGATTTGACTGAGATCAAACCCGGAGGCGACTACCTTCTTTCCATTGCTTCCCAGTCTCCTGGCGATCAATTTTTGTTTGCCATAGATGCAAATAACGGAGATATTAAGAATCAACTTTCCAAGAAATATAATTTAGGTAGTGCTGATGATTTGTCCAAATTTATTCATTTAGGCAATTATTCTATCGGTATCGGTAGATTTACCAATGGTACGCATTTTAGCGATATGCGGACTACTTTAATGAAGTTTGACAATAACAATGGCACAATCCAATGGACCAAATTACTCCATCGACCTCCTAATGTTTCGGCGCGACTGTATGGGATTGATGTAGCAACAGATGGACACCAAATATATGTACTCGGATTTGGCAATGAAAAGGGAGAGAATCTAAACGACAATAATTTTTATCTTTATAGAATGGACGGGGATGGTTCACTGATGAAGATTGTTAGGTACGATATCGTTGATACTAAGGCAGAATGGGGGGTGAGCTTGACATCTATTCCTTCGAAGGATGGTTTTATATTATATAGTTATGACAATAACAATTCGCATCATTTGTTTTTTCTGTCTATAGACCTTGAGGGGAGGTTGAATTGGGCCAAAAAGGTCGTGTTAGAACAAGGAGTTAATCAAGAGAGTTTCTATACTTATGCAGATAGGGCTGTGTGTATAGGCAATTACTTGTACTTTACCATGCTTAAAAATCTAAGTGGGAGGAAAGGTCTTGTCTTGGGCAAATTAAATCTGAATGGAAAAGGGCGATGTGAATGGATAGAACCATTGGGAGTTAACGTCTCTGACGTAAGTCAGCCCAATGTAACCAATATTTCCGTCACGACCGAGACCTTCCCATTGAAAACCTATACTGAGCTGATATCTAATGTGACTTCAAGTCTGGGTTTAAAGAGAAGGGTATGCATCGATACCCAAGCCTTAGAATTAGGTCCTGATAAGAATCTAGTCTGTAACCAAGACTCCTTGGAGTTGGGGACTAATCATTCCTTCCTTGAATATCATTGGAGTACCGGCGATACCACGGCTACAATTTCTGTCATCGAACCCGGTTACTATGTCTTAACTGCACTAGATGTTTGCGGTCAATATAAGGATTCGGTTTTTGTGGGCGAGATAGTTCCCAATCACTATATAGAATTGCATGATACATTGATTATCAATGCTCAAAATATTGAAATAACACCTCTTGTTTCAGGTTATTGGACGCAGATACATTGGTATAATGGACAAGGAGAACCTGTATCCTCCGGTTTAAAATTCAAAGCATACATAGCAGGCAATACTTTCTATTATGCGGAATTAATAGACGAAAATGGCTGTGTGGCTATTGATACGATGTGGGTCAATTTTGAGTATAGAGACTGTTCTAATTCGTTTTTTGTTCCTAATGTGTTTAGCCCAAACAATGATGGAATCAATGATTATTTTACCATATATGGAAAGGCAGAATGTGTACGACTTATAAAGCGGCTTTCAGTCTTTGACCGATGGGGTGAAGTAGTATTCGAAGCAAACAACTTTGAGCCAGGAGTCGAGTCAATGGGTTGGGATGGTTACATCCGAAAGAAGAAGGATATGAATCCCGGTGTATTTGTCTATTGGGCAGAACTGGAATTTTATGACGGTCACATAGAATTTTTAAAGGGAGATGTCACCCTCGTAAAATAAGGAATGCCCTTCCTACTCGGTGCTATGGCAAATAGTAGAAGACCGACTATTAACTAGCAGATACCTTTTGCGGTGCGGATTTCTTTGTTTTTTTATTCGGTTCTGGCAATATGGTGCTCAGAGAATTAGATTTTGATCCAAGTTATATTTATCCCACATTCCTATTATAGGCAAAAATATTGTATTTAAAAGATGATACTGTTGTGTGTATAACACATTTAGCTGATACTGCATAGTAGGAAAAAGAAATAAAGAGAATGAAATCAAAAAAATAGATATTTGACAAAATAATATATATGGTAAGTTAATATTATTGCTAAATATTAAAGAATGTTTTTATATTTGTAGTTAAATATCTACAAGCGTGAATGGGCTTAGTGAATTTTTAATAGATTTAATTTTCAGACAGAAGTCTGCTGTGATACCTGAATTGGGCTCTTTTCGGTTTGAAGTTAGCCCTGCACGTATGAATTTTGGGGAGAATTTAATTTATCCGCCAAGCCAACAGCTTGTGTTTTCCGAATCTACCTCAGATGAAGGAGAGGTAAGTTTTTTAGATTTTCTAATAAAAGAGAAGGGGTTTGATGAGCATGAAGCAGAAATACGTATCAAGGCTTACGTCCATCAACTTAAAGAAGATCTTAAATCAACCGGATTTGCCTATATTTCAGGCTTGGGCACATTGTCCTTAATGGACAACACGACGATCCAATTTACCTCGGGTGACAAGATGAAAGCCATGAAGCCTACCATGGGACTTCCTGAATTGAGTGTAATTCCTGTCGCTCACGAATACACAAAGGAGCCGGAAGAAGCTGAAGTAACGACAACGACGACCTTTGTTGAATCGCGGCCGGGTAAGACTAACAATAATAGTTGGATGATTCCATTGATCGGTGGATTTGTACTTTTAGGACTTGGACTAATTGGTTATTTTCTTTACCAAAGCCAATATGCGCACCCTAGCGACAATCCTTTAGAACAAATTGAGGTAAATCAAGACAGTTTGTTATTGGCCAATAATAACTTTGTCGAACAAAATGAAGTCAAGGACAGTATAAATGACAAATCAGGTATAGAAGAGGAAATCGACCAACAGAATTTGCCTTCTGAACAAGCCGGTTCGGATTATGTACCGGATGACCAAGTGTCCAATTCTTCTACAAAGACAACTTCTTCCAACAATGTTCAGGAAAAAGCTGTGACTCCTTCACCTGAAAAATCAATCAAAGATGGTTCGCCAAATAAAATATGCGCTGTAATAGTGGGTGTCATGGCCAATGCGTCTAATGTCAAGCGCCTGGAAAGGACAATTAAAAAAGCGGGATATAAGCCATTTTCTTATATTTCAAAAGGTCTAACCAGGGTTGGCGCAGCATGTGAGTGCAATCAGGTGAGCATTGATGCAACAA
>CAKUWM010000257.1 GCA_934699305.1 uncultured Saprospiraceae bacterium
AGCCATGTCCGGCCTCATCCTGAACCTTTGCCAATAATATGGCTTTTCTTTTGAGTGATGGTGCACGTGTAATCCAATTGCCCTCTGGCAACATACCTACAATTTCTGAATGCGCATGCTGTGCTATTTGTCGAATAAGGGTCTTGCGATAATTGTCCGGCATAAAATCATTCGGCTCTATTTTCTCATCTTTTTCTATTCGACTTTCAAAATTCTGTTGTAGTGCTGCTTCAGACATAATGATATTTTTAATTTATATGTTAAACTAACAGTTGTTCGTATTAATAAGTTTCACGGAAAAGCCCTTTGCTCAGGATTTGAACGAGGTTGACTTTTACCATTTCTATATTCTGCTCTTTATTTTCCTTAAAATAGTAATTCAGCCACTTCAGAGATGATAAAAAGTAGAACACAATGATTTCCGGATTGTAATGATACAAAACTCCTTGCTCTATGCTTTCCTTAAAAAAGTTGGATAGTTGATGTTCATAATACGCTCGCATGGCGCGAAATTCTCTAAGATCTTTGCCTTTCAAGTGTTTCCATTCTTCTTCAAAGACTTGCATATTGTCTTTATATTTCGAAGCAAGGTCAATGTGCAGGTGTATGATTTGTTCGATCTTATGATGGCAACTCAACGGAGCGCTCAACAACGAATCCAATCCCTGAATATAATCATTGCCAATATTAAAACAGATAGTCGCTAAAATATCTTGTTTTGAATGTATGTGATTATACAGACTACTGGCTTCTATGCCCACTGCATCGGCAATATTCCGCATAGACGCTCCTGCATACCCATTGTCTTTAAATATACGTGCAGCTACGGCGATAATCTGCTCTCTCCGGGTCAATTCTACTGTCTTCATGACATCAATAGTCATAATCAACGAATAACTTCCCTGACCGTGGATGAGACTGACAAGTAAGTATAAATCCTTCTTCCAACTCATCCTCTTCCAAAGCAAAGTTCTGATCCATCTTAACCTGACCTTCAGATAGATGGGCACGACAAGTACAGCATACGCCACCTTTGCAAGAATAGGGAAGATCCAACCCCTGTTTCAAACCCGCTTCCAAAATACTCATTTTATCATAACCTAAGTTGAAAGTCGTTTCTTTACCGTCTAATCTTACAGTAACTTCGGCTGTACCGGTAAAATCGGTGTGCGCTTCTTCGATCTCCTCAGATACGCTACCGGTATGGAACAGTTCAAAGTGTACCTGATTGCCTGGAATATTAAAGGTCTTTATCAACAACTCTTTGATAGCAATAGTCTGTTCCTGTGGGCCACAGATAAAAAATTGAGAACCTGCAAAATTAGGAACAAAGGTTTCCAGCAAAACCTTACTCTTCTCCGCTGTCATCCTTCCATAAAATAAGTCCGCATCCAGAAATTCTCTACTAAAAAGATATACAACCTGAAGTCTGTCCGTATAATTGTTTTTGATACCATCTAATTCTTCCCGAAACATCATAGACGCAATATTTCGGTTGCTGTAAAACAAAGTACATACTGCTGTGTCATCCTTCTCCAACTTGTCTTTTATCATCGAGATAATCGGTGTAATGCCGCTACCGGTGGCAAAAAAAACAAATTGATTATCCGATGCATTCTTACCTTGAATCGTAAAATTGCCTACAGGCGGCATAATGTCTAAAGTATCCCCTATCTTCAATTGATTCAAGGCAATATTTGAAAAAATGCCGTCTTTAACCCCTCTCACACCTATACGGATAATACCTTCAGAAGGCCCTGAACAGATGCTGTATGTGCGCCTAAGCTCTTCACCATTAGAGAAAATTCGGATGGAAATATTTTGTCCGGCTAAGAAGTGAAAAGTGCTTTCAGGCAAGCCTTCCATGTCAAATCCGATAATGATGCTATCATCGGTCTGCCTATCTAAATAATTTACTGTAAGTGTATGAAATTGTTGTGCCACTTTTTTAAATTTTGACAAATGTACTCAATTAAAACAAACGAACATTTGTTAGTTTATGAATATTTTAAAATTGAATCCGGTTTAGTGTTTGTAAAATAGCGTATAGTACTGATTTTGAGTGGTATTTAAATCGTGTAACTTTTTCTCACATTGATCAATACGACCAGTAATATCATAAAAAAAAATCTATTTTTATGACCAATAAGAATCATTCGCAAATAATGTTAATGATTTTTAAAAAAAACAATAACAACTTGAAACTTTATACACAAAAATTATGTATTAATAATTATGCCTTTATCTGATAAATAAAGATTTTTTAATAAGAAATATTTGAAAATATGTTCTTCAATGGCGGGACAGAGCTACTAGTGCTTAAAGAAGTATATGCTTCCACCCAAACGTCATACCATGATCTGCTTGTCCGTACTCCAGGTCTATCATTGGCGGAGCTCAGGTATTACGAGGCGTTGCTGACCGACCAGGCGGGCGATGTGATCCGCTATATGCTCAATGATACCCTGCACAATCAACTCGACTCCATAGCTGCCTGGTCGCTGCGGCTCAATACACCGGCGGGCGACTGGTACGCTGCCGATGTGTACCGCAATATGGGTCAGGACGCTACGGCTACATCCGTGGTCAATGCCATCGGCACACGATACAGCGGTCTCATTGATGTTCCAAAGTACAATACACAGAAGACGCTGTTCGGTCTGATCAGTTCTGCCCAACTGTGTCTTACTCCGTCATCGTCATTAACTTCCTATACCACAGGATCGGGCTATGTACGGTCTGTTGCCACTGCCTTTCAGGTATCGAGAGGAGAATACCATGATCCGTACTTCTGGGTGGGTAGCCCAAGCTTCCAATCGGGGCTAGAAGAAACTTCTACTAAAACTGATCTTATGCTTACGGTGTATCCCAATCCAACTTCAGGTATTGTAACGGTTGATCTGGGTATGGATGCTGTTGTATTAGGGCTTCTAACCATATACAATGCACAGGGTAAGTCAATTCATAGCCAAAAATTGCATAATGATCAGCGGACTTTGCAGTTAGATTTGTCAGATCAGACTTCGGGTCGGTATTATATTATCATGAGCTGTAATGACGGTAAGATGCTCAAAGGCTCGTTTATGCTTATTAAATAGGAACTGGTATCAGGAACCATCTTATATTTGAGGTGGTTCCTATTTAAATACTTATATGAAATATATTTTTACGTGTATTTGGATTATCATATCACTACCGCTACTATTTTCTCAGAATAGCTTTCTGAAATATTATGATTTTAAGAGTGAATACGGGAATATACATGCTCTTTGTCGTGTAGGAGATGAGCTGATGGGTACGGGTATCTTCTGGGATACATTCATAGCTCCCAATAAGCTGAATATTGTTGCATACAAAAGTGATCTAAATGGGGACTCTTTTAAGTACAGCTATTATCGTGATGTTGATTCTTCCGCATATACAAGAATAATCATAGGGCCGTTGTATTTTCAGAATATACTTTTTTTGGATGATTCTACCTATGTGTTTTGTTTTTATAATATGAAAAAAAACTATCTTGAGATATTTAAGTTTGATAATGATTTTAATGTATTAAATACAAACAAGATTATTGCTTATAATAATAACAATTCCGTATTTCCTTCAAAAATGTTATTGCTCAATGGGGATATTTATTTGTCAGGTTTCGAAAAAATAAGTACGAATATATACAGGAGTCACCTATTTAAATTTAATCAGGATTTAAACCTGATTTCAAAGAAAGAGATCCCGGGTATTGAGAGGGTGAGATCTTTTGGTTATAATATTTTAGATAATGAGTTTACGTTCTCTGAATTTGATAAAGGTGATGAATATGTAATTACAGATACATTATTGAATACGAAAAAAACGAAAAAACTTGCTGACGGCCTTTCAGATGTATATCACGAAAATCTAAAAACTACTAAAGATGGAAAATCCCTGACATCATCGTATAATCTTAATGGTAGCCCCAATTTTACGTTGAATATTGTAAAACGTGACGAAGAATTTGATATGGTATGGAAATTCGGAATGGGAGGGATACCGGGAGATAGAGCAACTGTAGTTAATATAATCCCTTCCTCTGACAATGCTTATTTTGCATACGGGCAGGTTGGAGCAAGAGTTGTGGATATCAGAGATATTTATTCTTCATTGGACTCAATTGACATCAAGATACTAAGTACGGTCAAGTTCCGGGATGATGGTAAGATATTGTGGCAGCGGTTTGATACACTCGAAACGGGATATTATAATTTAAGCTATGCGGAATGTGGTGGCATGATAGCTGCTGACGATGGAGGTATATATACATCAGGCAAGATCACATGTTATGATACAATAAGAGTTAATGACGAGTTGAAAAGGATTATACAATATAAATACTTCCTGATGAAGATCGACTCCAACGGTTGTGTCGATGGCCTACACTGCAATGTAGAGCCTAAGACAGAGACGGTA
>CAKUWM010000258.1 GCA_934699305.1 uncultured Saprospiraceae bacterium
CGGTTAAGTTGACAAAAGTTAAAGATTATCGTTTGGTTGAGTATCCGGAAACGAAGCCACCATTGGAAAAATTTCTGGATAAGTTATCCGGTAAAGACAAAGAAGAAAGTGTTGTCAAAGCTGCTGTTGAACGAGAGATTCAAAGTTTGGCACCTGAATATATAGCGGCAAAAAGATTGTTACTTAACAATAAAATCCAAGCAAGGTTGCCGATGATATTGAATTTTAACTGATCGATCAACTTGTCTGATTTTCTATAAGTTGTTTTATCAGTTGAGTCAAGGGATACTTCCTTAAAATAAGATTTTATGAGAATAGATATTATTGCTGTCATCCCGGACCTTATGTCCTCATTTTTCAATAATTCTATTGTAAAAAATGCCAGGACAAAAGGTTTGCTGAGTATTAATATCTATGATCTCAGAGACTATGGCTTAGGGAATTATAAGCAGATAGATGATTATCCGTATGGTGGTCAGTCCGGAATGGTTCTTATGCCCGAACCATTGAGTAAATGCATAGAAGAATTATCTTTCAATACCCGATACGATGAGGTGATTTATTTGACTCCTGACGGTGAGACTTTTAATCAAAAAGCGGCTAATAGCTTGTCACTAAAAGAAAATATCCTGATAATATGTGGGCATTACAAAGGGATAGACCAGAGAATACGGGATATGTATGTGACCCGAGAGATTTCAATAGGGGATTACGTCCTAAGTGGTGGGGAAACGGCAGCAATCGTATTAGTAGATGCCATAGGGAGGCTTATTCCGGGGGTAATAAGCGATGAAACATCAGCACTGTCCGATACCTTTCAGGATGATTTGTTGTCGGCTCCAATATATACCCGCCCTGCTGAGTTTAAAGGACACAAAGTGCCGGATATATTACTGTCAGGTCATGAAAAGAATATAAAAGAATGGCAAACACAACAAATGTTTGAAAAAACTAAAAGACTCAGACCGGATCTGTACAGCAAATGGCAAGATGAATCAGATCTTCCAGTCTAATCGTGCACTTATATTTCTAGGTGCTTCTAACAATCCAGGGCGAATGCTATATTCGACATTAAAAGCGTTGTTTAAATTTAATCCCAATTTTAATTTATCTTTTATGAGATCGACAATAAATCTGAATCCGTAAACATTGGATCCAAAATTATGACTTGCTCTAAACTGATGAACACCCGGAATTGCAAAATCAAAAATCTTATCGATAGCAATCATTTTACTGTTATATTCATAATAGCCTCCAATTTCAAATCTTCCATATCTGATGCCTAAATCAGCTCTGGCAGAATTTTTCATACGGTACTTTAATATGTTATATCCTACGGTTGAACTTAAGGTATCAATATCACTAAAATTGCGGTATGTCGGATCGAGATGAGTGTATCCTGCGACAGTTGTAATCGTAAAGTCTCCTATACTTCCGGCGCCTTGAATACTTGCCTCTATACCTTGGATGCGGGTATCTCCAATATTGTATGATTGAAAGCCTTTTGACACATTGCGGAGCACAAATTCCATCATATTATCATAATCTGATCGAAACACAGCCACATCGACAAATCCATTCCATGATGCAATTTTAAGTCCATGTTTGATGCCTAATTCTGCGGTATATCCGGTTTCTGACTGAAGATTAGGATTGGGAGCAACTCTAATTGCGCCCGCTGTCGTTTTGATAAACTTTTCAGCAATTGTCGGATAGCGATAACCTTGCCCCAATGACGCCCTTATCGAAGCAAATGGATTAATTAAATAATTTAATCCAAACTTAAATACCGGATTGCTTTCTGTGGTTTTTCCTCCGGGAATAATAATTCCATCAACTACTTCAGGGCTTTTGAGTGAATTATATTCATATCTGACACCGGCATTAAATGTCAATCTTTTAAAAAATACTTTATCTACCGAAATGTATAAAGCAAGATTTAATGAAGTGTAAGTAGTATCTCCATAAAGTGAAGCACTGATATCAGTACCGGTATATACCAATCCACCTGTAAATTCAATACCAAGGCGCTTAAAGCTTTGACGGTAACGGTATTCAGCATACCTCATAATTGCATCCTGTGACTTATCGTTTTCAACTTTATTATGTATATTGAAGTATCGGGTTATTATTTTATGTTCATTGTTTTTTTTACCGATATAAGTTACTACCGGATCTATGAAGTATCGAAATTTGTTGCTTTGATTATAGGTTGTAGTGTCCCCCTTGTAAGCATTTTTCGAACCATCTTTCCAATAGACGAAACTGTCGGAATTGCCTTTATTGAATAATGTGCTTACCTGTATGATTAGATTGGGTGTGATTTTATAACGACCATTGACATATATCCTGCCTTGATGCTCATAATTACCATAGTTATAACTGTCAGAATGAAAATAATTAGCACCGAAAACAGTTTCAAATTTGCCGAAGCTTGTTCTGTGAATTACGTTGGTATTGCTTTCAAAAGGTAATGATGTCCACCATTTTTTCTCAATATCTTTTGGATTAAGATAGCCTGTGAACTGTGTTGAAATGCTCGTTTCCGGATTTAATCCTGCCCAGGCAGTCCTAAAATTAACTACACCATTCATAGCTGTAGAACCATACAGGGTGGACCCGGCGCCTTTTAGTACTTCAACTTGAGACATGTTTTCTACCGGAATATCGCGCCAATTGGGGAACCCTGCATCCGGTTGCATAGCTGGTACATCGTCCACTGTGACCAAAACACGACTCCCTGCGCCATAAGCAAAGCCTGAACCTCCTCTGATGTTTGCCTGACCATCAATCATCTGAATACCCGGGATTCTATTCAATAATTGCTCCATTGAAGATAAGTTGTTGGATTTAAGCAGGTTGGGTTTGATGATTTCAACGGAAGCCACTTCTGTAATTAATTTTCGCTCATACCTTCCACTTACCACGGATACTTCATTGAGTAGGCTATTAGATTTCTTCATTTTAATAATAAAAGTACTTTGTAATGTATCCGTTACAATATTTTCTATCCAATTATCATATCCAACGATATTGGCTTTTAATTCAATTCTTCCCTTCGGCAAGTTTAAAGTAGCCTTACCTTGTGCATCTGTTAATGCTCCCTCACCTGATGCATATATAGCTGCAAACTCAATGGGTGAATTGTCTTGAAAATCAATAACTGTTATCGTAATTTTTCTCTCTTGTGAATACAACCCGATATGTAATAAAATAAAAATTGAAGTAAAAAATATTTTCATATTTATTGATTGAGATTAAATCTTAATTAATTTTGTTGTAATTTAGCAATTGTAAACAAAATTTGAATATTATGCGACTGTTTTCTACATTTTTTTTAATTCTAAGCTTAAATTTTGCTTTTGGACAAGTATGTGTTCCCGACACATCTCAGATTAAGCCCAATACTTTTATTTATCCTTTGCCTTATCAAGATACAGTCTCAGGGTCAGGAATACCGAATAAAGCATGTATTAATACCTATTATGAACAGGTATTTCATGTTAAAGTCCCATACGAAGTTGAATTTTTAGGATTTAATGTGCATGTTAAAAATATAAAGCTTAAGTCAATTGATGGTTTACCGGCCGGACTTAGTTATGCTTGTGAGCCGACGGGATGTTCGAAGATATTTGGAACTCCTGATGCTTCCAATGAGGCCAAAATTTATCCGATAAAATTGAATTTTACCTTTTCAACCGTTGAGCTACCTCCCCTTGATCTAAGTTTTCCTGATGCAAGTATTGCACCTGGAAAGTATGAGATTGAGCTTTTGCCTCAGGGTTCAACAGGTTGTATCGCTGCCATACCAACTATTCCGGGGCTGATCCACAGGCTATACTATAATGCTGCTACACAATCACTTGTGTTAAATATGGAAAGCAAAGGCAATGTTTTTGCAGATATGGTTCTGTACAATGCTTCCGGTAATTTAGTTTTGAGTTCAGATTTGACTATTGACAATGGGAATAATCTAATAAAGGTTCCGGTAAATAACCTTCTCAATGGTGTTTATTTCTATCAGATTAGATCTTGTAATAAATTTGTTGTGGGTAAAGTTATTATCTATTAATAAAGAGTAGGTTTTTTTATAGACATTGATTACAACAAAGCCAAAAATATTGACCATATTTGCGTCTAAAATCAATAAATTATTAACAATTGATGTCGCAAATTAAGTCAATTGAATCAGTCCTGCAAGCATTTGAAAACTCTGATAAAGGGCTTGTAAATCTATCTATTGACGCAAATCAGGTTGTAAGTGCAGAAATTGCTAATAGCTCGAATATGAAGCATATTGCATTTCGTAATTTAATAGATTTTGGTACTAAAGTATCCGAACCTGGATTTGAGCATAGAGAAACCTTAGAACAAACATGCAAAGCCGCTCATTTTGGAGGTTATACTTCTATTATGCCATTCGCAACAACCGATCCATCTG
>CAKUWM010000259.1 GCA_934699305.1 uncultured Saprospiraceae bacterium
TGTATCGATGCATTGAAGCTCCTTGAGATGATGCATCATGCCCAATTGATGTACACAAGTTGTGGTTGGTTTTTTGATGAAATTAGTGGACTTGAGTCAACTCAAATCTTACAATATGCCCGACGTGCCATCACGCATGGTGAATATTTTGGACTACGATTAGAAGATATATTCCGTAATAAGTTGGAACAATGCCCATCCAATAAAGGTGAATTTGCAAATGGAAAAGAAGTGTATGAAAAACTTGTTTTGCCGGAAGAAATTCGATTGCAACAGGTGGCAATGCATATATCAGTATTGTCCATATTTGAAAGAATCCCTACCAAGGTGTCTTTATATAAGTTTTCTGCTGTACATCAAGTCATTAAAAGAGAGATAGTTGGTGAAAATCAATTAATAATCGGGCATTCAATTATGACTTCACTGCTGACCCATGCCTCCTTCGAATATTCATTTTGTGTGATGTATATGGGGGGAATTGATATCATAGGATACTTGAAAGCTGGACCAATGGCTTCTGACTATGATACAATAATTAATAAGATACGTGGTTCATTTAAGAGTGAAGAGATTGAAAGTTGTAAATCGTTATCAAAAAAGCATTTTGGAGATGATTGTTTTGGGTTTAATCATTTATTTAATGACGAGAAAATCAATCTGTTAAATATTATATCAAAACGCAATATTAAGAAGGCTGTATCCGGATTTCGCAATTTTTATAATGCTAATTATGATATTCTTCATGAGATGGAAAGTATAGGATTCCCCATTTCAAAAGGCTATCTCGAGATTGCAGAATTTGTAATTAATGCGGATTTAATTGACGAGTTGTCGGAACGGGAGGGATTAAATATGGAAAAAATTGAAAAGTTGAGTGCAGACTTGAAAAAATGGAAAGTTAGCCTTGAAGACCCTGAGCGGTTAGCCTTTCTGGCAGAAAAACAATTGTTTGATAAAATTAGGCAATATCGACAAACAAAAAAAGACCCAATTCAACTGCAATTGATTTTGCGCTTATTGAAATGGGTCTTACAAATGAAATTGCCAATTAATTTATGGCAAAGTCAAAATGAATTTTATAAGTTATTGACGGATAATACGATACAAGACAATTCAACGTTATTGCAGATAGGTGAACAAATGCAATTTAGTTGATTTTATGCTTTTTCTTCTTCGTCTTCTTTATTTTCGGTAGTCTCTGCTTCTATGTCAGTTTTTTCTATGCGTTCTGTATCTTCCGCAATAGGATTCTCAGGTACAGATTCATTTTTTTCTTCAGAGGATACGGAAGAATTATCGTCATCTGTCTTGCCATCCAAAATATCAGCAGCTTTAGCAGTTAAATCTTCAACTAAATCACCGATTTTTTCACCAATTACTGAGCTGACAGCTTTTACAGTATCCACCACATCCTCAACAGTCTCGCTAATGTTTGATTGTAGGGAATCTATTATACTATCATCTTTAGGTTTATCTTTTCTTTGCTTGGATTCAGCAATTTTTTGTGCTGCTTTTTCAAGGTCATCAGCATTATCTGTTCTGGAATCTGAAGCTGCTTTAATTTCGGCAGCTATTTTATCCTGAATAACCTTTTTAGCTTCTTCTTTTTCAGCACGAGCTGCTTCACTTTTTTCAATTTTCTCCCTTCTTTGTTCGAGCTCTAATTTAGTGGCTACCATATCTGCCAACTTAGCTTGTTTTGATTGAATCCTTTCTTCAATCATTTTTAGTTTAGCCTGACGAATCTGCAATTCCAATTGACCTACCTGACCATCCATTTTTTTTGTTTGGAAGTCGATGTCTTTTTTGTCGAAATCAATGGATTGTTCCATTTTGGCAATAGCATTAAGCAAGCCGTTATAACGGTTGTCCAGTCTGTCTTTTACGTTGTTTTGGTCTGTTGATTTGCCTTCTTTCGATCCAAATCTTTTTTCTTTAACAATTTTAAAAGCAGCATCTAATTTGTCCCAGACATTTCTTTTATCAGAAAGAGTCATTGTAGCCTTCTTAAAATCATTTTGCAAGCTTTTTAGTTCTTCAAAGATAGGGTGGAGGCTCATTCCTTTACTAATCTTATCATTAATGTCTTGGAGTGTGTTCAAAAAATTAGCTTTGACGGAAGATGAATTTTCGTTGAAGATACGATCCAACTCTTTTCTTTTTTCCTTCAAACTTTCAAAAGCCTCATTGGTTGATTTGCGAAGATCATTAATATGATTTCCGAGGATATTTTTTTCTCTAATTTGATTTTGAACTTTATCCCAAAATACTTTTAAATCATCCCATAAAGGCTGACTAAATTCTTTTATTTGGGCTATTTTATCTTTAATAGTTTCTAATTCTGCCTCATAGCTTGTTGCTAACTTTGCTGAAAGTACAAAAAACTGCCATTCTATTTGTGCACGGGAGATAGTGTCAGTATCTTCCACTTTGATACCTTCAGGTAATATTTCACCGGACGTTTTTAAATCTGTTTCATACTGACTATAACCTTCCGGGAAATCAACTGCAATATCATTTTTCCAATCTGTTGTCATTTTACTGGAAAATTCTTCCGTAACCATATTTTCAGGGAAGACGTACGTGTCTATTTTGTTGTCGTTTGCTCGTAGAGCAATAGCTAATAATACTTTCTGATCATTTTGTTGACCCCAAATAACCAATTTTGATTTCATCTGTGCGTTTTTTTCTCAATCTTTTCAGATCGTCATGAACATTTGTAATTTATGTACGAAAATATCTATGTAAAAATTGTCTAATCACACTTTTCGTAAAGTAATGCAAAGAAACAAATTTTATTTCTCAAAAGGAAAATATTTTCCTGATTTGTTATAAATTATCTTATATATATGTATAATATTGTTTTACAAGGTAGTATTATTTCTATATTTCAAAATTGTACATCTTCCTGAATGGAATCTAGGCTGACACTGTTTCTTTTTTATTCAACAACTTATGTTTTAATAGATATTCTGCTATTTGTATTGCATTTGTTGCAGCACCTTTTCTCAAATTATCTGAAACAACCCATAAATTAAGCGTGTTAGGCTGAGACTCATCTCTTCTAATCCGTCCTACAAAGACATCATCCTTATCGTGAGAATCCATAGGCATTGGATATATAGATTTACCAGGATTGTCCATAACTACAATACCTTCAGAATGGCTCAACACTTCAACAATATCATCTATTTGGAAGTCTTTTTCAAATTCAATATTGATAGATTCACTGTGGCCGCCAACTACCGGTATTCTAACAGCTGTGGCAGTCAAGCGTATTGAATCATCTGACATGATTTTTCTTGTTTCATTGACCATTTTCATTTCTTCTTTGGTATATAAATTATCCATGAAAACGTCTATCTGCGGTATGATATTCATATCGATGGGATAGGCATACGCCATTTCGCCCTCTATACCTTGCCTTTCGTTCATCATCTGGTGGACAGCCTTAGCGCCGGTACCTGTTACAGATTGATAAGTTGAGACCACGATTCGTTTAATGTTATAAATATCATGTAAAGGCTTTAGAACAATGACCATTTGGATGGTTGAACAGTTAGGATTGGCAATGATTTTATCTTTATCAGTCAATTCAGCGGCGTTCACCTCAGGGACAATTAACTTTACTTCAGGATGCATTCTCCATGCAGAAGAATTGTCTATTACGGTGGTTCCGACCTCAGCAAATTTAGGTGCCCATTCAAGTGATGTACTGCCTCCTGCCGAAAACAATGCAATATCAGGTTTCATTGACACAGCATCAGACATACTAACTACTTTGTACTTTTTACCACGAAATTCTACTTCTTTTCCAACAGATCTTTCACTGGCAACAGGAATAAATTCATCTACCGGAAAATTTCTTTCTTCTAATACTTTGCACATATTAGTTCCGACTAAACCTGTAACTCCACAAACAGCTAATTTCATGAATATTTTTTTCTTTTGACTTTATGGTTAACAAATAGAATAAATATAAGTAGTTGAATGGTTTTAATTAAATTCCAACTATATTTACAAACTGTAAAGATAAAAATTAGATGGTATTTGACTTTAAATATTTTCAAATGAATAATATGTTCCCTTTGTACTTTATGTCGGTATTTAATTGTAATAGTTGGGAACGAAATTTAGGATTTGCTTATTTTTTAAGGAAATTTTTGACTTTGACTTTGTATAAACTAAAACGAAGTACATCTATCCCGATGCTTTTCTTTTTCATACTTGGTTTTATGTGTATATCAGCCAATGCTCAGGTAAAGGAAGACTTTTCAGGAGATGCCTTTAATTCAAGTGGTATATGGGAGGGAAACATCGATCAATTTATTGTTAATAGCAATGGTCAAGGCCAGCTTAATGCTGCCTTAGCCGGAACTTCATATATTTCAACTCCGATTGTGTGGCAGGATTCAGTTGC
>CAKUWM010000260.1 GCA_934699305.1 uncultured Saprospiraceae bacterium
TCATTTGGCTTTACCGTTACTAATTCAGGACATGATCTACCAGTAGTTGGTATTATAGATACAGGCATAAGTAATCAGACGCCTCTTGCCCCGCTTATTATAAACCAGGGTAACGAATTTGACTTGACAGGAACATCTCCGGTAATAGACAGTGCAAATCACGGTACGGCAGTGGCTACCCTTGTAGCATTAGGTAAGAGTTTGTATCCAAATCATGTAGGAAATTTTAAAGCTGATGCAAAACTTCTGTCCATTAAAGTTCTGTCTTCCTCTGGCGGTTACCTCGCAGAATCAGTAGTAATAAAAGCAGTTAGGGAAGCACACGCAAAATATGGCGTTCAAATATTTACCTTAACCATTGGATACACAGAAGCTAAAAAGTACAATGACATTGTTTCTGAATATGCCTATGCATTAGACGTTCTGGCTTACGAACTCAATGTGTTAATATTCATTTCTGTCGGTAATAATAATCGTCTTTCACATTTTGACGGGCAAAGAGACATTATTGTTACATATCCTGATCATTTTGATGAAGAAGCAACTAACTTATTTCCCCCCGCAGAAAGCCTAAATAATATTACTATTGGGGCAATAGCTGGTAACCTGGAAGACAATGATTCAGACTGTATTTCCCCCAACGGCTACCACCCGGCAATTTATACAAGAAAGTTTCATATCAATTGGAAACATGATTCTGTTAATTGGACACGCGTAAATAAGATGCTTTATAAGCCCGATGTTTGTAATTATGGGGGTGACTATGATATTAATCTCAATCCGGAAATAGCAGGCTTAAAAGTGCTTTCAACAAGAACCGGTTTTTTCTTTGATAGAGAGGTAGGCACGAGCTATCCCGCTCCTTTAACAGCTAATCTTGCAGCCAGATTATTAAAACGATACCCGGATTTAAAAACTAATATGCAGACAATAAAGGCGCTTATTCTTAACTCCGCTTTTATTGAGCCAATTGATGACTCATTTTCTAATTTGGAAAATCTATCAACCTCAAGTATTCTCGGAAATGGAGTTCCCTACGATGAGGAATGTTTGTATTCGGATAATAACAGAGCTACGCTTATACTTGAAGACACTATTGCTCCGGAACAGATAAAATCTTTCCCCTTTACTGTTCCTCAATATTTATTGCACGTGGACAGGCAAAATTCTTTACTCCAGATTAACGCTACTTTATGCTTTAAATTTAACCCTCTTAAAAATCACCAGTTAGCTTATTGCCCTATTCATATTGCTTTTGGAATATTTAGAGATAAGCCACTTCAGCCAAAAGATGCTTCAGGCAATCCTACTTATACAGGCTTGAATGGCAATTCAATGGTGAACATAAAGTTTAAGGAATCTTGGTCACAGGATTATTATTATAAAAGCAAAATGCTAAGTAATAGTCAGAAGCTAAGTTTTACAATTTCCAAAAAAGTGTTGCAGGAGGAAAGTTGCAAATTGAAAATTGCTGTTAATGCTAAGTTTCATAAATTGTTAAATGCAGTACAAAAGGATGCTTATAATGTAAATCACCCATTTTCTCTGGTAATTACCATTAAAGAAAATCCGATCAAAAACTCAAATACTAATAGACTATACAACGACTTGCTTGCAGTAAACAATTTATCTGCTTTAGCTACAGTAGATATTGATCTGGAAGCCGAGGGGAATGTTTAAAATTAGCTTTTGGCCAAACTACTCTTTTCGTGTGTTATCAACTCTTTCCAAACGTCAGTTTTAATTGTAGCAGTAAGTGGAGTGCTTTGAGGATTTCGGCTAAAAAGACTTCGTTTAATAGCGGTAATTAAAGTTTTTTGAATGCTATAATAAGACAACCCCTTCGATTCCCTAATAATAGAGGGAATGCTTCTTGGTTTGTCAAATTTAAATTGGCCATTTCGTAAAGTCAGGTTAACTAATTCTTTTATTTGTGCTTCATTGGGCAAATCAAATTTGATACTTAGATCAAATCTCCTGAGCAAAGCATCATCAATCATATCAACCTGATTGGTTGCAGCGATAACAATACTACTCTGGGGAAGGTAGTCGAATAACTGTAGTATGGTATTTACAACTCGTTTCATTTCACCATGATCCTGACTATAATCCCTAACCTTGCCTAATGAATCAAATTCATCAATGAAAATGATACAGTCTTCCGATGCTGCCTTTCTGAAAATTTTAGCAAGATTCTTACTTGTTTCTCCTAATTTGGATGAAACTATGGCGCCCAAATTAACCACAACCATCATTTTATGCAATTCCCCGGCGATCACGTAAGATGCCAGCGTTTTACCGCATCCGGAAGGGCCATGTAACAAGACCTTATTTGCTACCGGAAGATTATATTTATTTAAAAGATCAGCGGTTTGATGTTCTTTGATAAAGTATTCCAATTCTCTTTTTATTCTATCATCACTAACCAGGTTTTCAAAGGTATAATCGGAAGTTAGTTTCTCAAGAATCAGGTCATTGACTTCACGGTCATTTTCTCTTTGAAAATAGGTTTCAGAACCTACTTTTGTCAAACCATTGGTTTGCTGGTGACGAATTGCATCTTTGAGAATAGATTGAAGCTGGAGTGCAAAATTTAACTTCTTATTTTTCTTTGAGTACTCAATAAGTTCATTTAAAACAGACAGTAGCTTCTCCTGGTCGTTTTCCAACCCGAATTTGGCAATGTCTTTTATATAATTATACTGGCTCAAAGGACTCATTTGAGCACAAAATAACAAATTTTATACCCAAATTGGGGAAACTATAAATTGCAGGAGTAATTGGCTGCCCTCTATCTAACTGGTTGCTGGCCACTTTGATCTGATCTGGTTGATTTTCTTCGGTTTTTTGTAATTTCAAGAAAACAGGATCATTTTATTTTACAGTGAAAGGATTGCGCTATGGGATTAAAAAAATGGCTATTCTCAAATATGTTCTTACGGAACATGCTGGCAGATTTCGGTGGTCGTTCAGCTTATTCTAAAAAGCCCGGCAACTTTATTCCTTATTTCCAGTACCGGATCGGAAGTTTTCAGCAGGATTATTACCTGCATTTTCCAAAGGAGCCATATATTATGCAGTATGAAAACGAAATTTTCAATAAACTGAACGAATATAAAGGCTACGATATAGCTAATTATTTGAACTTTCATTTTGATGCTTACAATGACAAACATGATTTTTTGAGATTCCTCCGCTACGAGCTGGCTGATCGCCTGAAAAGAAAAATCCGGAAGACACACCACCAGAAATTACAGTCCGCTTTGGAATGGATAACTGAAAAACAACAGGAACTACAAGATAAGCAGCAGACTGAAATTAAGCAGGAGATAGAACACGACGTAAGGAGAATGTTTATTAATAGCCACACGAATAACAAGACAGAAGTAGAAAATTCTGTACAGGAGCTTTCCCAAAAGTTGAGCGGTTATATTGATAAGATTATGACTGATACGGAAGAAAAACTATCTGCAATTACCGGGCAAATTCCCGCCGGGCGTATTGAACTCAATAACCGCAATCACGAAGAAAAAATTATCCAGCTCCTGATTTTGTTGCAACAGGTACAGGCACCGCCGGAACTTGCCAGGGCGGAACAACTGTTCAAAAAGTTTACAGCTATGGATATCGCCACGATTTTGCATCTGCATTTTGAGGCATTCCGAGATAATAAGATCCCCACACTTCAAAAGAAAGTGGGGGAACAAAATGAACGCTTGAAAATGAACCATCCCCCGGTTAAAAAACTCGTAGATGCTCTGCAAACTTTTTTTTACGGCTAATAATAAAGCTGCTTTACAATCTCTTAACTGTTGCTTTGCCAGTTGTAACTCCTTCACATCCAGTTTATAAAAATACACGACCTATCTATCATTGACTTCACATAAATCCTAATCCATCTTGCGTCCATAAAACTATTTTTTATGGACACTTTATTTATTCCGAATGAGAATGATTTTCGCCGGTGGATCAGGGAGGCTGTGAAAGAATGCCTGGAAAACACGCCCATAAAAAACGTTCCCTCCGATAATCCGGACGAAGAGCCACTTTTAACCCGGAAGGAAATCGCCGGGATCTTCCGCATCTCCTTAGTTACCCTGCATGACTGGATGAAACGGGGCTTGCCCTCCCACAAGCAAAGAGGTCGGGTTTATTTTCTACGCTCTGAAGTGATAGCCTATGTAAAACAAAGCCGCCGTTCTAACTTTTTAAATCCTGACCAATGGGAAAGTTAACGGTTGCCGAAGCCAGGAAAATAGACATGGTAGATTACCTTTCTTCATTGGGCTTTCAGGCTATAAAAATACGGGGAGAAGACCATTGGTATTTCTCTCCTTTTCGCGATGAGCGAACACCCTCTTTTAAAATTAACCGCAGGAGCAATATCTGGTATGATCACGGTAGCGG
>CAKUWM010000261.1 GCA_934699305.1 uncultured Saprospiraceae bacterium
GCTGGAGATAACGAAAATATTCAAAAGATATCGCAATTAAGTATTGCAAATACTGCCTTTAATAATGCATCCATTAGTTCTAAAGGAATAGAGGACGCTTCCTTTCTGCGGATGAAAAATATTGCACTCACTTATCAATTACCAAATAATTTACTGGAAAAAGTAAATATCCAATCAGGGCAGTTATACCTACAAGCATACAACCTCTTTACAATAACATCATACAAAGGTTTAGATCCTCAAGGTGGTGGAGTTATACCTCCATTAAGAACAATATCCATTGGTGTTAACTTAAACCTATAAAAAATATAAACATGAAAA
Source organism: uncultured Saprospiraceae bacterium (assembly GCA_934699305.1). Lineage (GTDB taxonomy): Bacteria > Bacteroidota > Bacteroidia > Chitinophagales > Saprospiraceae > Parvibacillus. The sequence continues at coordinate 322 of CAKUWM010000261.1, forward strand.
ATAAATGGTATTTCATAGTATTCAGTGCCTGTTTGATACAAAGCTCTTGTGAAGATTTTGTAGACGTGGATCTTCCGGATAACAGGATTGTTAGCGAAACCGTATTTACAAATGACCAAACCGCCAATAGTGCTGTAATAGGCATCTATAACGAATTGTTTAAAGCGGATTTTGCTAATGGTGATTTAAGGTCAGTCACCATGCTTGGGGAATTAGCTGCTGACAATTTTCAGACAACGGTGATAAACGATGCACTAAGGGAGTTTGAAGATAATGACCTCTTAATAAACAATCCTTACAATTTAAGACTTTGGTCAAGTGCCTATAAAATTATATACATGTGCAATTCCGTAATAGTCAGTCTGAACACATTTCAGGGCGTTTCTGAAAAAACGAAGGACAAACTTATGGCCGAAGCACAATTTGTTCGTGCATTCGTATATTTCTACCTTCTTAATTTATATGGAGATGTTCCGTTAATACAAACCACAGATTATCGAAAAAATGCGCTTGCATCCCGAAATAGCATCACTGAAGTGTACGAATTGATCATTGACGATTTGGAAAGTGCAGCGGCTGTTTTAGACACTTCCTTTTATAATAGCGAACGCTTACGGGCCAATAAATTTACCGCCTTGGCCTTATTGTCCAGAGTGTACCTTTTCCTTGAGGATTGGAAAAAAGCAGAAACCTTGAGCACACAGGTCATCAATAGTTCAGAAAACTACACACTTTTAAATAATCTTGATGACGTTTTTCTTGCCAATAGCAAAGAGGCCATTTGGCAAATTTCTCCAGCTGGCAGAGGGGCATTAAGCCTTACAACCAATGAGGCGCGTGTATTTATTTTAACCGGCCCACCTCCAAATTCACAACAACCAGTAGCCTTAACAACCGAATTATTAAATGCCTTTGATGATGAAGACCTGAGATTAAAACATTGGATTGGTGAATTTAATACCGAAAACCAAGAGTATCATTACCCTTTTAAGTATAAAAACAACCGCTCAGAAGCAAAAATTATAGAATACTCCATGGTCATGCGTTTAGCTGAACAATATTTAATCCGAGCGGAAGCGCGTGCGCATCAAGGAAAATTAACGGAGGCCATAACAGATTTGGATAAAAGTCGTAATAGAGCCAACCTCCAATTGATTTCAAATAACGCGCCTAACATTGACAAAGACGCTTTATTGGATTCCATAATAATAGAACGAAATCGAGAACTATTTTCTGAATGGGGCCATCGATGGCTAGACCTTAAACGTACCGGAACGGCTTCGAAAATATTAAGTAATAAAAAATCGTCTTGGCAAGATTCCGACCTCTTATTCCCTATACCAGAAGATGAAATCAATAAAAATCCGAACCTGACACAAAACAATGGATATTAAAACCAATACAACTATTATGAAGAATCACAGCTCAAAATACAATCTGTTAATAATTCTTATCCATACCTTTTTATGGTGCTCAATTCCGGCGAATGCTTTTGATTTTACAAACACGGTCACTTTAGACCCTAAAATTCGTCATGGGGTACTACCTAACGGACTCACATATTATATTAAAGACGTTAAAAATGGTTCGTCTAACATTGACATGCGATTAGTGGTAAAAGCAGGATCGGCCATTTTAGATTCCGACCAATATGAACTACAGCATTTTATGGAACATGTAGCATTCAAGGCAGGAAAAAACATGACCGCAGGAAAAGCTCATAATCTAGGGTTTAAATTGGGTGAAATTAACGGAAACACCTCTAGTAATTTCGTACAATATTATACGAAATCAACCTACACCCCTGAAAAAAGAGATATTACATTTCAGCTATTTCAGGATATCATTTGGAATTTGGATCTAAAGGAAGAATATATTGATAGTGAACGTTCGGTTATTATCAACGAATTAGCTATAAGAGGTAGATTTGAAGCTCATTCTATTTTAAATGGTTTGGAAAGTTCCATGATAGGAAGAAATCCCAAAACACCAAAAGACATTGTGGCATATATAAACTCTTTCCCATATGAACCACTTATACGCTATTATAACGATTGGTACCGTCCGGATTTAATGTCCATTATTATTGTTGGAGATATGGACGATATAAATGACATGGAAAAAGAAATAAAATTGAATTTCTCCAGAGATAAACCAATTAAAAATCCGCGGTCAGCTAGTATAGATTATAGCAATTACAGAAATCTTCCTCCTCAATTCATTAGCCAGGAACATCCATACTTATTTGAAAACTCCAAAAGTAAAACAGCCTATTTACGACTGAATTTACGGCAAAAAAAGGAACAGAATGAAAATGGACTGGAAATCTTAAAAACCGAGCAACAAAGAAACCTTTTAGCTGATATGTTGAATGATAGGTTAACTGAAAACCAAGATACCTATAACTCTAATTATATGACATCTTCTCAATTTATACACCCACCTGAATTGGGATTACAATTAAATTTCACCATCGAAGGTGGCTCTGAAAAGATGATATTAACAAAAACGATGCAGACTTTAAGACAGTTACGTAGGTATGGTTTTACAAAGGATGAATTTAAAAAAGGCAAAAAAAATCTTGTTGACTATTTATCTAAAACAGACACTACCAAAGTATCTTATTGGGCGGATAATATTCTTGCCCATTTTGTCGACGATATAATTTTACCTCAAAACAAAAAGATGATTTTAAAAGGAATTGTGGACAACTTAACATTTGAAGAATTTCATCGGTTCACTTTGGTTTATTTAAACACAAATCCTGACGATATTGATATCATAGCATTGGCTCCGCCCAATCATCGTTTGTTATCCTATTCAGAAAAAACAATTAGGGATTGGATTGAAGAGGCTAATAAACTTCCTTTAGTTAGATATATTAAGCCAAAAATCCCTAAAGAATTAATAAAACCCTCAACCTTAGCTAACTTACAAGAAAGCACAATTCAAAAAACAGCGTTTCCTTTACCTAACACAAAAGAATATACATTAGGGAACGGCTTAAAAGTTGTCCTTAATACCTTAGATACTATAGCCACACAAAACACTAACCAACAAAATCCGATAAAATTTCATGCTTTTACCCCTATTGGAGTACGGTGTTATGCTCCAGAAGATTATTTTTCCGCATTAAATGCAGCAGAAATCGTAAAGAATTCAGGAGTTGGAGGTTTAGATAAATTTGAGTTGAAACGCTATTTAAATAGTGAGAAATTTAAAGGATCGGTTTTACCTTATATTGATTATGATGAGACGGGGATAAGAGGTGCAACTTCCTTAGAAGATTTAGAAACCGCCTTACAGTTAATATATCTATATTTTACAAGCCCAAATAGAGATAGTTTGGCATTTGAGGACTGGAAACTTAAAGCCAATTCATCTTATGCTTTAGAAAGCATCAATCGAATGTGCGGAAATCATCGCCTGCTTGCGGAGGCCAGGCAGGGCTGATTTTGGCACCCGATGCCCCGAACCCGGTAATTGAACGTTAGAGGTACCCGAAGACATGGCGCTGCTCCCGATCGTTACGACGCCTGATCCGATTCTGCGAAAGAAGGCGGTCAAGCTCCGCAAGGTGGATGATGGCATCAGGAAATTGGCACTGGATATGTTCGAAACGATGCTCGAAGCACCGGGATTGGGGCTGGCAGCTCCGCAGATCGGTAAGAGCATACGCCTGATTACGGTCCACGTGCCTGAGGATGAAGAGGATGGCACCGAAGAAACGAGCCTAATGTTGCTCAATCCGGAAATCGTGAAATCAGCCGGGGAGCAAACGGGTGCTGAAGGCTGCCTGAGCATGCCCGGAATCGGCGGTAACGTAAACCGAGCCTGGTCCATAACGGTGAAAGCCATTGATATGGAGAACAGGCCGGTGCGCATCAAGGCCGAGGGGTACCTGGCAGTGGTGCTTCAGCACGAAATCGACCATCTGGACGGCGTGCTCTTCACTGATCACATCGCGGACAAGGAAAACGATCTTTGGGTGGTAGAGGAGAAAGGCACGTAGGGATCGTTCCTACGGTACGATCATCTCCGGGCGGTTAACCTTCAGTCGCTCAAG
>CAKUWM010000262.1 GCA_934699305.1 uncultured Saprospiraceae bacterium
AGCAAGGAGCAGAGCTCTGTAAATCTTCGTAGCAAAATGTATAGTAGGTCAGTGTGGGGCGTTAGCCCTGTAATCTTAAGACAAATTGAATATATAACTGTTCTTTCTCAATGAACAATATACGCTATATTTTTTCATTGATAAAGAACAATTCAAGTTTAGCTGTGTTATTCTATGAATTAAAAACTTCTATATACTTTGTGCCGGATTTTGTGAGACTTTGTTATTTCTTTTTTACCACAATGTCGCGCAATGTTTTACGCAATGTCACACTATGTATTTGACCTAATACTTTGCGAAATTTTGTGCCGGACTTTGCGAAACTTTGTGCAGGACTTTGTGATACTTTGCGGTTCCATTAGTACCGCAAGGTCACTTTAATACGCTGAAATGCTACTCAATTCTTTAATAATGCTTTTCTTTCTTCTTTGGAAGGGTAATTTATCAGAACAGCTTTATACTTACCTTTAAACACAAATAAGCTGCCTGCCGAAACGCCAATGGGTTTATATTTTGAAATGACAGATCTAATATCTTCAACACTCCCTGCTCCACCCATAACAGTTATTGGAAAATCGGTAGTCTGTCTCACCATTTCTATCAATGACATATCATATCCACTCATTTTTCCATCCTGATCAATTGAGTTGATTACTATCTCTCCCACACCAACTGCATTCAATTTCAGGATAAAGTCTTTCAATTTAATTCCGGTAGCTTTCTTTCCGTTATTAATATATATTTCATAACCCCCCAATAATTTCTTTTTCACATCCAAGACCACCACTAGGCTTTGAACCCCGACGGCCTTGCCTATTTTTTCAAGGATTGAGAAGTTGTTGATTGCTGTTGAACTTAAAGCCACTTTCTCAGCACCCAGCCTGATTATCTCTTTTGCCTGTTCTACTTTCGTAACACCACCTCCGTAACAAAAGGGCATTCTACATTCGATGGCCAGATTTTTTATCATATTAAAATCCGGACCTCTACCATCTACAGTAGCATCGATATCTAAGACAATGAGTTCATCAACTTCCTTTTCATTAAATATCTTAACAGCATTAATCGGATCGCCGACATATTTCGGGTTTTTAAATTGCACTGTTTTTACTAATCCCTTTTTATGTACCAACAGGCAGGGAGTAATTCTAGATCTAAGCATTCAGATTTGCAAAATTTTTAAGGAGATTTACTCCATTTTGATGGCTTTTTTCAGGATGAAACTGAACACCAAAAATATTGGAATGGTTTACTGCTGAAGCAAATTCTTTCCCATAATAAGTGGTGGCTAAAATATCTTCTTCATTGGAACAATCAAAATAGTAGCTATGCAAAAAATAAAAGCCCAACTCTTCATCAATCCTGTCAAATAGGATGGAATTCCGGGTTATTTTTATTGAATTCCAACCCAAATGAGGAATTCTAGGTTTTGAATTTAATAAACTAGAATCTATTTTTTTTACTTTCCCTTTTATCCATCCGAGACCGGGTAGATCACCTTCTTCACTACTCTCTGCCAGTATTTGCATACCGACACACACACCGATGACCGGTACTTTATTTTCCAAAACTTCTTCATCCAAGACTGAACGAAACCCGGATTTATCCAGTATAGATATCGTTTCATCGAAAGCGCCAACCCCAGGCAAAATAATTTTTTCTGCCCCTGCAACATCTTGCGGGCTATTTGCAATCTTGAATGGAATATTTAAGCGATTATAAATATTCCCTATCGCATTAATATTTCCGGAACCATAATTAATTATTGTAATCACCGTTTCCCCCCTCTTTCCAGTCCCATTAATCGCATCAGTTTTGAACCTAATTTGTATATATTCTCCTGAGACTTATAATCTAAATGCGTTTTCTTGGGCATATTGAAATATGTCTGCAATTCTTCTACTGAAATACCCAGTTTATTAGCAACAAATTCAAACTCATGTTTTATATCCTCCGGATCATACGCCGGTGACTCTAATTGAGTCAAAGCATCTTCTCTGCTCATCTGTCCAGTAAGTATCAAACTGGAATATTGCACTCTTCGTGTATCATATCCAAATCTTTCAGGCAACCAATAGCTTTCATAAAACCTGGTAAATCGTGATTCAAAATGCTTTTGTGGATACGGTTGCCAAGCAAATTGATTTTGAAGTAGGTCCATAGCATCTTTTTTACTATACGGCATATAATCCAAAGGCCTCAGGACTTTAATTTTTTTGACATAAGGCAAATAAACTTTATGCCAAAGAATATTTGTTACCGAAAACACTGACAGTGGATTTTGTCCAAACTTTTTATGTATATCTTTTAACTGAACCGAATCAGACTGATAATACATCCATTCTATCGGGTTGCGCACACACTCAGTAGAATAATTCCCACCGGTTAGGATATAATTTACTTTATATTTTGCTGCAAAATGATACATTGTAGCGAAGAAAGCATGATCTTGTGGCACGTCAATATGTGGGACACCTGATTTAAAATATGCCAATTGTAAATCTTTCATCTCTTCCCAATTGATCACTTCGGTAAATAAATCAAGATTGAGTTTATCTACTAATCGCTCTATATTGTTCACCGCCAACTGAGTATTCCATCCCGCATCCACATGAAAAACCAACGGCCTTAGCCCCAGTTTTTCTTTCGCTAAATACAACAAATAAGAGCTATCTATTCCACCACTCATACCTAAAATACAATCAAAATCCTTTGATTTGCCGGAAGCCTTTATTTTATCCACCATAGAGCTAAGCTCCTTTTCTCTACCTTTACCATAATTCCAGACCGGCTCGATATTTCTGTAATAGGTATTACAATGATCACAGACCCCTTTTTCATCAAAAACAATTTTTGAATCCGATGTGTCCATGACACAATTGGTGCATATTTGGTAGGTTCTCCTCATGTAAATATTTTGAAAGTTATTTTACAGCAAAATTGATTATATTAATGATTCAGTTCGCTTTTGATTATATTATCTAAAATTGAAATTACTTTTGGCCAATCAGGTAATTCATTCAATACTGTTTTCGCTCTTTTTAACAATTCATTTTTTTCACTATCATTACAAAAGATTAAATTCAACTGACCTATAATATCTTGGACATCAAACGGATCAAAATACATTGCACCATCCTTACAAACATCTCTTGCAAAATCAAAATTACTAGTAAAAATGGGTATATTATGAAACATTGCTTCTACATAAGTTCCAGAAAAAGACTCTAACAATGTAGGCATAAGTAAACCATCGCATTGCCTATATAGGCTTGGAACATCTTTCATCTGTACAGAACCGACGTTAATAATAATGGATTCTAGTCCCTCTTTTTTTACTTTATCAAAAAATGTAGTAACCTTTTTATTCTGTTCAACTTCAAGGGTTACAATCAATTTATAGTTTAAATTTTTTAAACGAATTTCTTTAGCCAATTCAATAAATATTTCAATATTTTTATGAGAATAATAGTGAGTAAGATACAATAACCTAACTCCATCTGGCAAATTAAATTCTTTAAAATAATCGTTTACCAAATTGTCTATTGAAACAGCATTTGGTAAAATTTTGACGGACTTGAAATCATAAATTTTAATTAATCTGTCTTTTATAGTTTCTGTTTGAGCCAAAATTAAATTTATAAATTTCTTATATTTTTTGAAAAGTAATATTTTAGTTTTTCGATGAAACCACTCCCTTAATGTCATTAATTTCCAAACCGTACTTTCCGGATAAACTGCATATGCCCAATCAAATAGAAAAATTTGTTTACAGGACGTTCTGATTGGGATATCTGCTAAATTTAGAACTAAATCTACCTTGTTTTTAATTAAAATTTTATTTACAATATAGCTGTAAACTATAACCTGAATAAAGCTGAGATTTAATATTTGGGGTAATTGGATTATATTTATTTCATTGTTTTCATATTTAATATAATCTTTTTTATCCGGAGTTAGTACAATATAACTATGTTCTAAACTTTTTTGAGACAACAAGGATAAATAATTATTAAGAATACTTTTTCCTCCTCCTGCTTTTGCACTAAGTCCATTAATAAATACTACAGCCATATAATTTTAGAGTAAAAACTCAGTTCAAATTAAAGTCAAATTATGATTATTCATATCAGTCATGGCAGATTGCAGAATCAATGCTTGAAAGATTTACAGCAATGTTTTGTGCGACTTCCTATAATATTAAATTTACGCAGTTTTCCATTCTTTCTATGATTTTAATATCTGCAGTTTAATAAAGCTTAGTTAAAGCAAACTATAAAACATTATAGATTATTAATATTCTATGTTTTGAGGTGGCTTAATATTTCCGGACACTTTTTTAGTAGAGTTTTTCCATTATTTTAAGTCCTTCTGACCGAAGTGGAG
>CAKUWM010000263.1 GCA_934699305.1 uncultured Saprospiraceae bacterium
AAAATATTGTCATCATTATCCGGCAATTGAGAGGTACTTGTAATTAGGTTGGTATCTTGATGTAGCATATACTTGTTGTTCGTTATTATTCCTAAAGCTGTGAAGAAGGTAATCAGCGTAATGTTTAGAGTAAGCATGGTAATATTTTTTAAATATAAGATTTACAGTATGATATATATAAATATATTTTTTAATTAATAAATAAAAGTATGATGTGGTCAATGCAATTGTGGCAGCAAAAGATAGATATTGGAAAGTTTAGATTCATGCATTAACTTCTTCTACCAAACTGCAATGAAATATAAAGGTTGAGCATATAGGGTCTTTTGGGTTGGTTGACCATAAGTTGAATGGGTTGAGTAAAAATATTAGCCATGATTCCAACTTGAAGTGCTTTTAAAAAGTCATCGTATTTTCCGAAGTCACAATGAAGACCTGTCTGAAGGTGAATTCCCGGAATAAAGGTAGATTCGAACAGACCTTTTGACAGAGACGCTCTGCCAAAGATTCTGGAATTGTCTAAAAACAATTCATCAGAACCTGCACCATATTTTATTTCTTTCAGTTCGGGCAGTCCGGTATCTTCATTGAGTGTTGCGACTTTAATATAATAAGGTTGCAGGATGCCCAAGGTAATGCCGCCTTCTAATAAATATCCAACCATTACGCCTTTTTTGGTGGCTTTGTCCGACCAATATCTTTTTATTCCTTTTCCGGCTTTAATGGTATAAAGAGAGTTTGTTTTGCCATAATAAAAGGCAGTAGAAGTTTCATTTGTTGGGGCAAAGATGACTTTATTATTTTGCCGACTTTCTTTGATGTCACGGAGAAGAGAGATGTCGAAATAGAAAATATTTGTTTTGTAAAAAGTTTTTATTTTCCCCTTATTATAGCCAAGGGAGAAGCCATTGGTATTCACTCTTAAATCAACACTTTGTTCTGAATTATATATGACTCCTTTTTCAGTGGGTATAATAAAAGTAGATGATTGACCTTGACTTATCAATGGCATCATACACATTATTAAAATACCTATTTTATTTAAAGCAATCATGTTTTTAATGCACAAATATTTATTTGGCAATGAATGTAATACTATTTTTTATATAAAAGTCTTTTTTTTGATAATTTGTTTCAATATGACAAAATTAAATAATCTAAGAAAATTATGTTTTTACTATTTGAACAAATAAAATAAAACAAATATAATTAGAAAATATATACGAAAATGCTTATAATTTAATAATAGTATAAATATTTGAATTTTTGATTAAAATATTCTATTAATATGTAAATTTATTGAAAATTATTTTTACATTTGTCGTTTAACTCTTTACTACACTAACTTATATCGAATGTTTGACCAGGTTAATAAAAGCCTTTTACAAATTATTGATTTTAGCCCTGATGAACTCAGGCTTTTTGATCAGCAATTTCAATTACGGCATGCACCCAAGAAATTCAATATCCTTAAAGCAGGAAATCAATGTGATTTTGAGATTTTCTTGATAAAGGGATGTGTCAGGATGTTTTGTAATAATGATTCAGGCGATGATTTGAACCTTGGATTTTTCGCAGAAAATTCATGGGTCTGTGATTACGATTCCTATGAGAATCTGAAACCATCTTTATATACCATAGAAACATTGGAAGAATGTACATATCTTGTTTTAAATAAAGAAGGTAAGTCATTGCTGTGTGAAGCAAACCCTAAGTTTAAAATCGCTTTTAAGACTTTTATTGTGAAATACACCATTTATTTACAGAATAGACTAAGGGTTATGATGGCTACCAATGCTCGCAATAAATATCTTGATTTTCTTAGTTTTGAAAGTGATTTGCTCAATAGAATTCCCCAATATCATATTGCCTCTTATCTGGGTATGTCACCTGAATTTTTGAGTAAAGTGCGCAAAAAATCATTAATCACAAATAATACCGAGCATACATTTAGTTCCATCTTATATCAACTTCATTTTATTGGTGAGATTAACCTATTAGAATAGCATTCGTTGAAGTCTAATAAGGAGTTCCAATACTAAAAAGCAAAATTTTACCACTATAAATTCCTATTGGATTTCCAATTTTGGATTTATAGTGGTAAAATTTATTAGTTATTCTAAAAGAAAAAGAAAATGCAATTCCAATTAAAGGACTTTCAATAATTCTTCTTCTAAATTAGTACGAGGATTGACGGCAACAATTTTTCCGTCTTTCCCGATCAAAAATGTACGTGGTATTGAATTTACACCATAAAGTTGTGCTGCGGCGCTATTCCATTTTTTAAGATCACTTACATGGCTATCCCATGTAAGTTTATCCTGCTGAATGGCTTGTGTCCATTTCGTCTTGGATGCGGCTAATTGTGCTTCAAACTGTTCAGGGTTCATGTTGGCACGAGCTCGGTCATCTAATCCATCTAAAGATACACTATATACGGTAAATCCTTTGTCCTTGTATTTGTTGTAAATTTCAACTACATGAGGATTTGCTGCGCGGCATGGACCACACCAACTCGCCCAAAAATCAAGTAAAACAACTTTTCCTTTTAGTGATGATAAAGCAATATTCTTACCATCCGGATTAGGTAAAACGATTTCAGGGGCTTGTTGTCCAACTGCAATGCCTCCGGATTGACTTGGTTGAGGAGAAGACATTTGAGTAATCATAGATTGATAGCCGCTGATGTAATCAGAGGTAGGATCCATTTTCTTCAATCTTTCCAAGACTGAGGTATGAACAGCTACATCTTTAGGATTGCGCAAGGTCAACATTGCTATTTGCATGGCGGCGTATGGATTTGTTGCGCTTTCTACTAATTTTTTTGCACCTTCATCATCAATTGACTTAGAAAGCACTTTTTGGATGGCATTTTGAAATTCTGTTGTACCCTTAGCTCCGGTAATTACAAAGCTTAAATCATCAAAAGAGCCCAAATTGCCTTTAATTTTTACATCATTTTCTTTACCATCCACAATAATAGGGGCAATCTTACTCCCAATGGTCAATTTATATACGCCGGCTTTTATAACTTCATCAGAGGTTATTTTAAAATTCCCCTTACTATCTAATTGGGCTTTTCCGACAGGAATTGATTGGTTGTTGGCACCCAATCTTTCCAATGATGCTTCCATATTGGCGGCATCTGCAATTTCACCGGTAAGTGTAAATCCTGATTTGCCTACTGCAGCACAACCCACAATCATGGTAATGGCAAATGCCAAAAAATAAAAAAATACGTTTTTACGCATTGTAATTGGTTTTTGTTTTATTTGTTATTGTTTAATGCAACCAATGCAGACTTTATCTGTAGGTTCCGTCTTGTGAAAAACGAATCTCATTGGTTTTTGTTTTATTTTTACATTTTTTATAAGAAAAAAATTGTTAAATATTTGTTTTTATCTACTCGGAATTGTTCCAATTAATACAATAGTAATTCTTTTCAAGAAAGATATTAATAAGAATTCTGAATACTTTACTATATCAAAGATGTATTAATGGATTGTACTAAGTTTTTTTGTAACCTTTATATCCCTTAATATCTTTGAATATCACCTGCAAAAGTAATATCATTTTTTATTATATTTATTCATATTCATATTCAGAAAGGTTACAATAACAATAGAATAACTAAATCAGGGAATTTGAATACTGTGCGTTTTATAAATTGGGCGAAAAATATTTTTTTTAATAAAATAAGATTTTGTGCTTGTGGTAAAGTCTTTCAAATTATAGATTATAAATAATTCATTATAGTGTTTTGCCATATTAAATTTGTGAAGAACAGGATTCTGATTCTTTGTTTTATATATTTTTTCAAATAATCCTAAATTGTGCCTTAATTTAGGATAATGTCGTTCAATTTTGAATTTAATACCGGAGAAATTATACAATGTATAACTCCGCTGGCTCCTATACGTAGTGATGCGAATGAGGCGTCTGAGCTTGAAACTCAGGTGCTATATGGTCAGTCATGTGAAGTAATCGAAAGAGGCATAAAGAGTTGGGTTAAGGTTAAAATTGTTGCCGATCAGTATATAGGATGGACAGATAAAAAGCATTTTAGTGCTGAATTGTTTTCACGACCTTATATATTGGGTCAATTGATAAAGGAAGTGGTAACTGTGCGAGGTAAGCAATTTCTTCCATTCGGCTCGTACCTGACAGATGAAGAGATGACCAATCTTTCAGACTATGGACCACAAATCCAATTTAGTAATTCTGACATCATCCGTTTGGCTTCAAAATGGGAAAATGCGCCGTATTTATGGGGCGGTAAATCCATATTAGGTGTAGATTGTAGCGGTTATATACAGCTTTTATTTGCTTTTTTTGGTATTCAGTTACCCAGAAATGCTTCTCA
>CAKUWM010000264.1 GCA_934699305.1 uncultured Saprospiraceae bacterium
GAGTTGCTTGCCTTGAATTATCTATCTTTTTCGTATTGAAATACGATGCATCTCCTATTGTATTATTAATTACGAAAGCGTTATTAGCAATGTTTCTCATGTTATCAACTCCTCCAAGCGGAACATCTTGTATTGTAGTATAATAAGATTTGAAAGCTGTATGATTATCTAACCATGTCCCAAAGTGATTGAAATTTAACTTCCCGTCACCCAGGTGCGAGAATAACACTTCTTCGCCTGTATTGATATCAATAAGATATTCACAATGTTCTATCCCCATCGTGTAACCAGCAAGTGCCCCAGATGCAATGCCTATGTAGGTCCAAGGGCTATTCCAATTCCAGTTTCCAGGATTAAAGGGGTTCTTGCTATTTCCTGAAGAATATAGAAAATTAGCCTGGACACCTCCAAAATATGCAACTGCAAGAATTAACAAAGCATCATCCACCCCAAAAACTTCCCCACTAGGATCAGTATATTTCAGCGGGTTATTTGCACAATAACTATACCTATTAAAACTCTGGCTAAAATCCGGTGCTTGGATGAAATTGTCGGGTGAGAGCATGCGCGATACCACGGGGTCGTAAACTCTTCCATTCATATTAATTAAACCGAAACCATACAAATGTTCGTGCCCGGTGAAACCCCTTTCAAACAAAGGCTCGGCAGGCTTGGTGGCAAAGGCACGCCAGGTGTTGGGGTCTCTTCTGTTGCTCCAGGCATCAAAGTTGGTTTCCTGCAGGCGGTTGCCACCGGCATCGCTGATGATGTTCCATGAGCCGAGGTGATCGGTGTGGATGTAGCGAATGTATTTTGTGCCGTTGGGTTCCTTAACCATTATGGCAAAAAGTCCTTCCGGCCCGTTGAGGTAGGTGTGGATGGTAGTTTGGCCGTTTTTTGTAATGTATTCACAAGCACCTGCATACACCTTAGTTGTTGTGCTGCCTGCTGCCGTGTATTGCTGCCCGATGCGCTGCCGGTGGTGGCCGTAGGTGATTTGCAAGAATTTATCCCCTTCGGTGATGGAGGTCACCTTGTCGAAGGCATTGTAGGCAATGCTTTGCTGCTCCGGAGGGAAAATGCCGGGGGAGGTAGTGGCGGAGGTGAGGGCGATATCAAATGCGGAATCATTACTCATGCTACAAATGTTGAAGTTTTTGTCTGTTGGAACAAAATATGTTTGATGTTAATGGACAGTAAAATGCATTATAATGTGTTGTGCTAAAAAGGGCAACTGACTTTGTTTAATTGAAAAATGCTGACCAATAAGAAATTTAAAGATTTCTTTCAAAGGTAGCTGCATTATAAAACAAAAGCCTGAATAATCCAGTTTTTCATTAAATTTTACTTTTTTTTAAAATGTTATTGATATCTTATTAGAATTAAAATTGCCGGAATATAATTTGTACTCCCCTACTACTTGCGGCAATACTGTTTTGATTTCTATGTATTTTGATTGATTTTCATCCCAAATCGGAGTAGTATAAGCATAAGTTGATAAGTTTTGATTTATATAAAAAGCAAAACTTCCTTTAAGTATTTGAAATCCAATAAGATTATAGCTGTCGGTATAAATCTCCCCCGCCCTTAAAAAAACAAACTTTTTACTATACTCATTTAATATTTTATCAGGCGTCAAATCGGATGCCGAAAAGTACGTTTTAGCCCATTCAGAATAGTCTGATTGATTACTGAAATTTTCACGGTAAATGTATTCGTAAATTTCAGCCAAATCATCGTTAATCATATCTATTTCATGTTCAACATCAATATTCGATGTATCATTCACAACAATCCAACCTTTAGAAAATGAACTTTCTCCAATTATTACTGTGTTTTTATCTTTGGCATAATTACCGTGTATTTTTGCCCTTTTCAAATAATTAGGATTTAAATATTCTTCTATCGGGTATTGCAATAAAGTTCCACATGACAACATTGGTAATCCACAGCGACTATCTGAGACTTTCTGAAAATAATAATTAGTATCAGAATTATTTCTATAAGTGATAATTAATTCAGGATAATATATTGTTGAGTCTTTCTGGAAAATATCATATCCTTTAACCCATTTTGCTGACAGTTCAATACTTACACTTTGAGAATATGTGGAAATATTAAAACTCAAAAGCAAGAACAAAATAATATTTGAATTTATTGTTTTCATGTTAAAATGGATATATAAAAGAATGATTAGATGTCCAAGGGAAGTTAATGTAATTCATAGAGCTAAACTGAGAATAAGATGTGGACCAACGCAATATGTCTTCTCTTGTAAAACTATTAAATTGCAAACCACCAATCGAATTTTGGTAGCTGTAGGCATGAAAATCAAGCATATCAAGGAAATCAGGAGTTAAAATACTTGAAGATTGACCAGCTAATGCCGCAAATTGTGATACATGGACGAATTCATGCCCCAATGTGAAAAATAATTGTTTAGCAGTACTGAAAGCTAAGTTTTTGTTGAAATACACATTTGACATTCCTGTTAATTTCCCGCTAGTGACATATTTTGTTGGTACTGTCGAACCAGGTGCATCAGCTGCATTCATGGCCTCCTGTGCTTTGACAGGGACATTTTCCGCGGTAAAAGCCTTCACATTATTCATTGGAGCATCTTTGTACCAAGCTTTCTGAGCATCAGACAGAAATTGGTCTGTAGCAGGCACTGGATCCCCTCCATTGACCCCAAGATCTACACACCCTTTTTGAAAAACAGAGATTTGCCTTTGATATTGAATCCCCCCAGAAAGTCCACCTAGAAATGCACCACCTATTGCGCCATAACCACCACCAATTAATCCAGATTGCAAGCCTTGGCCAAAATTTGCTCCAGCTATCCATGCATTACCAGCCCCTCCAACAAAACCACCAGCGAAGCCTCCAGAAGCGCCAACTAACGTCCCATTAGCTATTGCACCTCCAACTGAAGTTGTTGCTCCAAGTGCTCCCGCCACAGCATTACCTGCAATACCGCCAGCTGCACCAGATAACGCACCAATTCCAATTGCCGTGAAGAAGTCTCCCATGTTATTCACATTACCTGATGCTACTTGTATTGTGGCATTTATAAATGCACCTATGATAATTGCTGAAACGATAAACTCCCCGCTCGGGTCTGTCAACACCAATGGATTATTCCACGCATAGCTATACCTGTTAAAACTCTGCGAAAAATCGGGTGCCTGCACAAAGTTGTCGGGCGAGAGCATGCGTGATACCACGGGATCATATACCCTGCCATTCATATTGATGAGGTTGAAGCCATACAAATGCTCATGTCCCGTGAAACCCCTGTCAAACAAGGGTTCGGGCGGGGTGGAGGCAAAGGCACGCCAGGTGTTGGGGTCGCGGCGGTTGCCCCAGGCATCAAAGTTGGTTTCCTGCAGGCGGTTGCCACCGGCATCGCTGATGGTGTTCCACGAGCCTAAATGGTCGGTGTGGATATAGCGGATGTATGCTGTTCCCTTTGGCTCCTGCACCACCACGGCAAACAATCCCTCCGGTCCGCTGAGGTAGGTGTGGGTGGTGGTTTGATCATTGATCATTTCATCTAATGACAAATACATCAAGCTATTTCCGACTCTCATGCAAGTTTTTCTTATACCAATTTTTGTTTCTAAACCAGGCATTTGCACTGTCTGGTTTGTTTTCATAAGGAACAAATTTAAATAAGACGGGCTTTTTATAAAACTCATTTTCATTTAAGTATTCAAAACTGTTATATAAGACAAAAGTTGTGTCACTTGTGATAAGTCCATTTGACTCAAAAACCCACCTTCGATATATAGGATTGTGTGAAGAGTGAATATTAAAAAGCTGTATTTGTATACTGCTATCTTTAATCATAAAACAGCCAAAGTATTCTTTGCCCTTTTGGGTGTACCAATCCTTATTAATGATATCAAAATATTTTGATTTGTTAAAGAAATAATCTCTCACCCAAGGACCCTCTTTAGCTATTCCGTTTTCGTACAAGAACAATATCCTGCCTTTTACATCAACCGGAGCATAAAACCCGTTTGTTTTTATTGATATTGGTTTTCCTGATTCCACTAACGGGTATTTGTATGCACAAAAATCCTTTTTCTTAGTGAAGCAACTATTTAGCGAAAAGATAAATAGAATTATACAAATAACTGTGATTGTTTTTTGATGAGGCATATATAAGTATAATTGTAAGTTTATCTAAAAAGGATAAAGCGAAAACGGATTCATATAACCACCCTGAAGAAAAATAGCTGACGGTGAACCCAGACGTGTGTCAAAATATGGAGAATTAACCAAAGGAAAATATTTTCCATGAATAAAGTTTTGCGTAAACTCCTGAACACCTGGACC
>CAKUWM010000265.1 GCA_934699305.1 uncultured Saprospiraceae bacterium
GGCTATACCAATGTCGGCAAAAGTACACTTATGAATGCTCTTACCGAAGCTGAAGTATTTGTAGAAAACAAGCTTTTCGCCACTTTGGATACAACGGTTCGTAAGATAACGTTAAATAAATTACCTTTCCTTTTATCCGATACAGTAGGCTTTATTAGAAAATTACCGCATCACCTTGTTGAAAGTTTTAAAAGCACACTGGATGAAGTACGAGAAAGCGACCTCCTGCTTCAGGTGGTTGACCTTTCTAATCCAAGGATGGAAGACCAGTTGATCACAGTTCAAAAGACTTTAAACCAACTTGGTGCCGACCATATCCCAACAATTATTGTCGGAAATAAGATCGATACTTATCGCGAAAACCTATTTGACGATTATCTTACAGAGACAGAAAAAGAAGAAATATTGTCTGAACAATTATCCCACTTTAGAAGCAATTTCGAAGGTCCGTGGATATTTATTTCAGCATCTAAGGGAGAAAACTTAAATTCCTTTAAGGAGCTTTTATATCAAAAAATTAAAAGTCTTTCAATGGAGAAGTTCCCATATATCTACAACCAAAAATATCATTCATAAACTGTATATAACTATTTCATTATGCAAAAATTAAACGTTTCAACTGTAAAATGGATTGGTCTTTTGCTCTTTTCTTTTATACTATTTAACCAGACAGAGGCTCAGGTAAAACTTTCTAAAAAAGAGAAAAAAGCTCAAAAGACTGCACCGGCTCAACAAAATTCCATGCAATCGGTCAACGACTATTCAGGATATTATCCGTATGTCGAATATGGCAAATTTGATAATGGTAAAATGTGGACTTTCAGCTATCCGCCGACTCAATATTTTAAAGACACGTATGGCTTCGAACCTTCGGAAGAATGGATAGAAAACATGCGTATGTCTGCCCTTAGATTTGCCTCTTATTGTACGGCTTCTTTTGTCTCAGAAAACGGTCTCGTCATGACCAATCACCATTGTGGACGTCAGAGTGTAACCGAAGTTACCAAAGAGGGCGAAGACCTCCCTAAGGACGGTTTTTATGCTGCTACATTGGAAGATGAAAGAAAAGTGCCCGGATTATTCGTTGACCAATTGGTTACTATGCAGGACGTCACAGCAACTATCCTCAAAGCAGCAGAAAACGGCAAGACGGATGAAGAAAAATCCAAGATGAAAAGTGATAAAATGAATGAACTTATCAAAGACGCAGAAGCCGCTTCCGGTCTTAAAGTTCAGATTCACACATTTTATAATGGAAGTATCTATCAAATGTATTCTTATAAGAGATACAATGATGTTCGATTAGTGATGGCTCCAGAAACAGATTTAGGTTTCTTTGGCGGCGATCCGGACAACTTTACTTATCCAAGATATACACTTGATTATACTTTCTTTAGAGTCTATGACGAAGATGGTAAGCCATTGAATACCAAAAATCACTACACCTGGTCAGAATCAGGTGCTAAGGAAAATGAACCATTATTTGTTATAGGTAATCCTGGGACAACAAAAAGGTTGAGCACCGTCTCAATGTTGGAATACGACCGCGACTACAGTGTACCACACGTTATTGACTTATTAAACACACTGGGCACGGCGTATGCGGATTATATAGAGCAACATCCGGAAAGCAAACTGGAACTTACTGATACTTATTTCGGCTATATGAACAGCCTAAAAGCATATAATGGTATTTATGGTGGACTTAAAGATCCTAACTTAATGGGTAAAAGGGCTAGCTTCGAAAAAGCATTCAAAATGGCAGTTCACGAAAACCCTACTCTTAAAGCAAAATATGGAGATCTTTGGTCTAAAATATATGCGTCACGGACACAAATGAAATCTTATTTTGGCAAACAAATAATTTTCTCACCGGCAGGATCCAACTCTCGACTTTTTGCTATCGGCGCTCGAGCAATTGATATTGCAACTGAAATGAAAAAGCCGGCAGACAAAAGAAGTCCAGGGTATTCTGACGATAAAATCGCTGAAAGAATTGCAAAGCTAAAATTAGACGATTCTTACCATAAAGAAATTGAGGAGAAAATTATCGCTTTCCAATTAGGAAAAATCAGCAAGTGGTCGCACAACAAGTTGAAATTAGTTGATGGAGCCAACAACCCTGCATTTATCGCAACTCAAGCCAAAGCAATAGTATCCAACTCTGTAGTGGCTGATCATGACAAATTAAAAGCTTTGTTTGATCAAGGACCGGACGCAGTCCTTCAGTCTAATGACCCAGTTTTAGCCTATGCCAAGATGTCAAAAGATAGTTTAGCTTATTACAAAGGTTTAATTGATCCTATCATGACAGAAGAAAATAAAAATATCCAATTATTGGGTCAAGCTCTTTATGAGGTGTATGGGACAAGCATACCCCCAGATGCCAACTTTACGCTGAGATTTGCAGATGGTGTGTTAAAAGCTTATGATTATAATGGCACTCAAGCACCAGAATTCACAACCTTCTATGGGTTATATGACAGATACTATTCATTTGGAAAAAAAGAACCCTGGAATCTAACTCAAAAATGGTTGGATGCTGAATCTAAAATCAACAAAAGTACTAAGTTAAATTATGTCACTACACATGATATTATAGGCGGTAACAGCGGTAGTGCCATGATTAACCAAAAAGGTCAAGTCGTTGGTTTGATTTTTGATGGTAACATTGAAAGCTTACCCGGCAGATACATCTACGATACCAGTAGTAACAACAGGTGCGTTGCCGTACATTCTAATGCTATACTTGAGTCGCTTCGTGCAGTTTACAAAGCAGATAGATTGGCTGATGAATTACAATTTTCAAAAATTAAATAGAGTATTGAAATGCTCATAAATTCAATTAGGGAAATATAAATTAAAGACGATCCGGTTTCTTCGGGTCGTCTTTTTAATTGATAAGAATGAAAGTTTGCGGTTTTACCATAATAAGAAATGCGGTTAAATATGACTATCCCGTATTGGAAGCTATTACAAGCATATTGCCGTTGTGCGACAAGTTTGTCGTGTTGGTTGGCAATAGTGATGATGATACACTTGAATTAATCCAATCTATTGATTCAGATAAAATTATTATCAAACACTCTACGTGGGACGATTCACTCAGAGAAGGCGGGCGAGTATTGGCCGTGGAAACCGACAAAGCAAAATCTTTTATTCCTGCAGACTTCAATTGGGCTTTCTACATTCAAAGTGATGAAGTCATACATGAAAAATACCATAATACGATATTGCAATCCTTGGAAAAATGGAAAAATGATCCAAAAGTTGATGGACTGTTATTTAAGTATCTTCATTTCTATGGCTCTTATGATTATGTAGGCATTTCCAGAAGATGGTATCGTCATGAGATAAGAATAATTAAAAACGACCCTCTAATCCATTCATATCGTGACGCTCAAGGCTTCAGGAAACAAGGCAAAAAACTAAAGGTCAAGCCGATCGATGCTTTTGTCTATCATTACGGTTGGGTAAAAAATCCTTTAACACAAGCAAAAAAGCATAAAGATTTTAATAAATTGTGGCACGATGACCAATTTGTAGCTCAATTTACCGAAGAAGTATATAATTATTCAGATATCGACTACTTAGAGTCTTTTGATGCTACTCATCCGGATGTTATGAAAAAAAGGATTTTACAAAAAAACTGGGATTTTGATGGAAAAAAGTTGAAGAGTAAAGTAAGTTTTAAGGATAAATTACTGTTTTGGTTTGAACAAACTACCGGTATTCGTCTTTTTGAATATAAGAATTATCGTATAATTTAATAAATATTCATGCACAATGATACAATCGGTGTAATACTCTCAGGAGGGAAAAGCTCTAGAATGGGCAGCGACAAATCATTACTCAAATGGAACAATTTAGCTTTTTATGAAGTAATTGGTAAAAAACTTTTAACCTTATTGCCAGAAGTATATATTTCATGCAGAAAAGAACAAAAACTACACTTTGGATCGTATCCTTTGATTATCGACCAGTACGCCGAAATTGGTCCATTATCCGGAATACTATCGTCAATACATCAATTTCCCGAAAAATCAATTCTTTTTATTTCCTGTGATATGCCCGGTATAGACCAACAATTAATTCATAAGATGTTAAATGTCAACACAAAAAGCAATAGCGGAGTTTTTATATATGACCAAGCCGGAAGATTGGAACCGATGCTTTGCCTATTGAATCCTTCGACGTATGCATCATTTGAAAATGGGCTTTTAAATAAAATCTACTCAATTAAAGAAATAATATTGCAATTACCATATCAAGTCAAACTATCCTCTGATACTGTTCTTGCTAATATCAATAATCCGGATGAATATCAACAT
>CAKUWM010000266.1 GCA_934699305.1 uncultured Saprospiraceae bacterium
AAATATACTGTGTTGAGTCCGGACAATATTTCTTTATCCATTCAATATAAATTGCTTCATTAAACCTCCATTTTTCGGGAAGACTCAAACCGAATTTAAGAAAATCGGTATGCATAAAGGGTGAAACAGGTATGCTATATTGTTCTGCTACATGATTTCCAACTGCAATAGCATTGAATCCTCGATTGTACAATAAAAACAGCTCTTCTGTCGGATATTTTTTTGCGTTTTCGATCAAAAGATGATTTGTTTTTTCCCTGAAATATTGACTTGCATAAATTTTTCGAAATCCATTGTGTGCGGGCATTTTGTGTTTAGAGGATAAATAGGAACCCAAAACAGCATCTCCTAAATGACCTGTATGTATCAAGCCCAAGTCCTTAAAGTTGATTGATTTGAGTCCATAATTAGAATGAGCTCCACCCGTATATCTCGTCAATCCTTGTGTAATAGGCGTCATTTCATCAATATCCATTAGAAAATGCCCGTCATTGAGGTGCTTTATGTGTAGATTGATATCAAGGTCATCCGCAATTTCTTTAGCTATTGTTTCATCCCAATACCCGGAATGTGAAAAGCATAAGGAAGAAATAGGACGAAACTTTTGATGATGTGCATAAAAAATACCCATCCTTGAATCCAGCCCTCCACTTAATAATGCAAAATGAGCTTTACCTATCTTTTGATCATAATTGTACTCTTGGTTAACTGCATTTGAAAACAAATAATCCATTTGTTTAAGAGCATCTTGTTTTTTACCGGTAAAGGTTGGAATGTTTTGAAGATTGTCCGTGGAAATTAATTGAAAAGAATTTTCCTTGGGATTAAAAAAAAGGGTCTCACCTCCTCTCATTTTTTTTACTTCACGGATGTGGGTATTGTTGTCAATCAAGTTGTGGAATGTCAACATGGAATACGCTGATTCAATGTCCATGGAATAAGGTAAATTCTTATGATCCAATTGTTTTTTCAACTGCTTGAAATCAGTGCTTACACATAGGGTTGAATTTAAATGGTAATAAAAAGTGGTTTGTGAACCAATTACGTTCGTAAAGACAAAGGTTTTAAGAGTATGTTTCTCGATGAGATACCCTGAGAATTCGCCTCTAAAACTAGTGGAGAAATTAACATTGTATCTTTTGTACAATTCGTTGACTAAGGTGGCAATGTCATTTTTAATTCCAAAGGCCTGTATTAGTTCATCAAAATTTAGAAGAACGCCTTTTAAAAAAAAAGAATATTGATGATTGTCAAAGGTGATGTATTTAAATTCTTGTGCATCATCCACATAATGGTTAAAATGATAACCGGTAATATTGTCATATTCAATCAGGAAATCAATTTTCATATACAATGGAATTATATATGTTATCAAGTTGATATGCAATGTGTTCTGTTGAAAAGTGTTTCTTTGAGTATAGGTACATTTCTTCTTTAGAAGCAAAATGTTTACCGTTGATTACTTCGACCATAGCGTTATAAAGTGCATTTTCATCACCTTTATCTATTAAAATACCAAAGTCGGTGGGTAGAAATTCTGCAATGCCGCCTACATTGGTGGAAATTAAAGGGAGTCCTGTGGCAAATGCTTCGCCTTGGACACATGGTTGATTTTCATAATTACTGAACAAAATAAAGCAGTCGCATTCATTCATTTTTTGTGGTACTTGTTCATGCGATAATTCACCAAACGGAATTATAAAGTTATTCAGATGATTTTCAGATATGAATTGATTGATTGGAAGGAGAGAGCCGTTTCCGCCTATATGAAACTCAAAGGAATAGCCTTCTTTAGCCAATCTTTTAACAACGTGCAACATGCCGCTGATATTTTTATGTTTTTCATGCAACATAGAAAGGTGTAAGAACTTGACTTTAGAGTTATTCTTTATGAGAGATTTGGGTGAAAATAAATTTGTATCTACTACATTAGGAATGACTTCAATAGGTTTAGGGTTTGAGATTTTAGCCATGCTATTTCCAAGATTTTGAGAAACAGGAAGCCATAGTTTACTTTTAGTTAAAATCAATGGTATTAAAAGGCGGGAAAAGAGGCTTAATTGCCTGAACTTCAGAGGATGAAGGCTTGTCCAGTGTTCGCTAAGTATATAGTCTTTCTTTTTAAAATAATGTAAGAACAAGGCATAAATTCCGGCGGGAAAACAAGTGTTCAAATGGACTAAATCAATGTCTCTAATCAGCTGATACCCTTTGTTGTAGGCTATTAACCTTCGAAAAAAGTTAAAAAGTTTGATTCTACAACTTCGAAAATAAACAATTACTTCTGTCGGAGAGCCTTCAGTGAATGATATTTTGAATTTTTCAACTAAATCTTCATCTTTGATAGCATGAAGAACAGTGACTTTATTATTTAATGCGGCAGCACGAGCATGTCTCTGGATGAAATCACCAGAATAAGGTAAAACTTTAGAAGGATACCATGATGCTAAGAATAAAATGTGCTTTTGGGGCATTTTATACGAAACAGATTTTTTTAACAATTTTCGTGTTATGACGCTGAGATCACCTTTATGATAATGGACAAAGATACTTTATTCTAATTGATTCGGAATTGTACTTTGAATATTTATTGGGTGGAGTGGTAGAAGGTCAATTTTGATACAAAACAATATCTATATTGAATATTTGCAACTAAATCGAATTTAATCCGTTGAACGAATGTAATTTTATTATACAATCAAGTAATTAACAATGGAACGAATAAATGAAGGACTACCTAAAAATATATCTGAATTAACCCAACATTATAACGAGATTATTGGATTAACCGGGGAAGATGTTAATAGGGAAGGCCTTCTTAAGACACCTAAGAGAGCAGCTAAAGCCATCGATTTTTTAACAAGCGGTTATCAGATGGATGCAAAGGAAATTTTGCAATCGGCTATGTTTAATGAATCCTATAATGAAATGATTATTGTCAAGGATATCGAAGTTTATTCACTTTGTGAGCATCATATACTTCCATTTTTTGGGAAAGCTCATATAGCTTATATCCCGAAAGATCATATCGTTGGTTTGAGTAAACTACCACGAGTAGTCGATGTATTTGCAAGGAGGTTACAGGTTCAGGAAAGGTTGACTAAAGAAATTTTGGACGTCATTGATGAAACTTTAAAGCCGCTCGGTGTGGCAGTAGTCATAGAAGCCTCCCACATGTGTATGATGATGCGAGGTGTTCAAAAACAAAATAGTACAACGACCACTTCGGCATTTACCGGGGAATTTAGAAATGTAGAGACCCGCAATGAGTTTTTAAAATTAATCCGCTAATCTCTGCTTACAGAGCCTTGAAAGCTGAATTCAGTTTTATTTGGAGTAGGAGCTTACAAAGTCCTATTCGAAGCTTACTTTGCAGCCTAAAATATTGGATTTGTGGGCTAATTCAATGATTTTAATTGTATTGTATGCGTCTTGAGGTAAGACCGGATTGGAGGACATGCCCATTAAATGTTGGTAAAGTGCATCAAAGTAATTGTAATAGTTGCCTTCTTGGCTAAATATTCGATGATTGAATTTTATGCCGTCTTGTATAGTAGTTTTGTCGGCATCCGGACCGGATAAGTTGGTTTGCCAAATATCTTTCGATGGTTTAATCCCTTGAGATAGTAATTGCTCCTGGCTATCTGATCGTTCTTGAATTAAACTGCCTTTACTTCCATGCACAATATATCCGGGTCCAATAAAGAGCGTCATGATATTGCTGATAAGTCTGACGCGCAATTGTTCATAATATAGGATGACTTCGAAATAGTCGTCTGAGTGAACATCGTCGCGTAGTTGCATTAAGTCGCCGTAAATATGTTTTGGCAAACCAAACAATTGAATGGCTTGGTCTATAATATGGCTTCCAATATCATATAGTGCACCCGACCCGGGAATATGTCCTTCTTTGTGGAATTTACCACTGGCGTGGGTGCGGAATCGGTCAAATCTAATTTGAACTTCGTGAATATCACCAAGAACATTGCTTTGAATTATTTTTTTTACTTGTTGATAATCCCGATCCCATCTTCTATTCTGAAATATTGAAAGGGTTAAATTCTTTTCTGTAGCGATATCAATTAGCTCCCCGGCTTCTTTTGATGAAACAGTGAAGGGCTTTTCAACCAATACATGTTTGCCTTTTAATAAGGCTTCTTTAGCGTAATGATAGTGAGTTTGGATGGGTGTATTTACGACAACTAAATCCAGTTCAGGCTGATTAATCAAAGCCTCCACAGAAGAAAGAATGCTTGTATTAGGATAATCCTCAATAGGTGAAGTATTAGACCTTTTAACGATATAATCCAAAGAAAACCCGGGATGAACAT
>CAKUWM010000267.1 GCA_934699305.1 uncultured Saprospiraceae bacterium
AATCAATATGTTTTCAAATATATGATAATCAACTTGTTGCGATTTAATTAGATGTA
The DNA here is from genome assembly GCA_934699305.1 of uncultured Saprospiraceae bacterium. GTDB lineage: Bacteria > Bacteroidota > Bacteroidia > Chitinophagales > Saprospiraceae > Parvibacillus. The sequence goes on from CAKUWM010000267.1 coordinate 57, forward strand.
ATTCAGCAGTATAGGTTTTGAAAAACCGTATAGTGCTGATTATGAGGGCAATCCCGATGTACAAATCGTTTCAGTGGTATAATGGCTCCATTGATGACGAGCCGTTTGGGATAAAAAAATAGCCGCCTCAGAGCGAGACAGCTATTTTATACACACACTTACACTATATGTTTAATGGATCTTAACCCACTTGACAGCTTGTTGTACACTCTGTGACACGACACGAACGATATATACGCCGGGCTGGAGCGTATTCACATGGTTGACCGGAATGACATTGGTTCCTGCCAAAGAAGTCAAGGTCTGTTCTAACACCTTGTTACCATTGGCGTCTAAGACATATATCGCTGTTGGTACGCTTCCACCCGCTTCAAACTGAACCATAAAGTCATTCTCTCCCGGATTAGGGAAGACGGACACATTGGTAATGTCACCTGTAAGGACTGCCGGCAGGTTGCTACCGCCACCGATGGTAACGGTATAGTCCTCTACTTCCCCATAGCTAAAGGTCTCACACGAAGTACTATATGCGCCGTATTTCATCTGGACGCGCATGCGTGTAGAGCCATTCTTAGCGGTAGTAGGCACCTTAAAGCTTCTGTTGATATTACCGGTGCTGGTAGAGGAGAAGCTGGTGATTTTTTCACCCGAATCTAAGAAGTCACCATCCTGATTGTAATCTATCCATACCGTCCAATACTCTCTGTAAGAGCCGTTCATACCGGCGCTAAGTGTCAAGGTATAGGTTGTGCCGGCAGTGAGATTGGTATTAAGGGCGGTGTAATCTCCATATCCATTATTAGACCCCGTAATATTATTTATACCAACTAAGGCGACACGGTCTATCCATTCGTATGCACTGTTGTTGCCTTTAGAAACACAATAGGAAGCTCCGCCTCCTGCAGTTGTAAAGGTAATCGTTGAACTATAAGCGCTGGAGCTGCCGGCGCAATTGGTTCTGACACCTACGTCATAAGAAGTGCCTGCCGTCATTCCGGTGAAGTTTACGACGGTCGATGTCGTGGTAAAGGTTGACCAGGTGGATGAGCTACTCAATTTATATCGCAAGGTATAGTTGACAGCACCACTTACGGCATTCCAGCTAACCGTTGCTGTTGTCTGAGTAATATTGGAAACAGCTAGGCCGGTAGGCACACCACAGGATGAACCGCCGCCGGTGGTGGTAAAGGAAACTGTAGCGCTATAGTTAGAATTGCCGCCTGAACAGATCGTCCTCACTTGGACTTCATAAGTAGTGGCGGCAGCCAGGCCGGTAAGATTGGCCGACGTGGTGGACTGTTGACTCAACTCAGTCCATGTTCCCGCGGATACTCTGTACCTTAGCTGGTATGCTGTGGCACCACTAACGGCTGACCAAGTGACAGTAGCGCTATTATTGGTAATATTAGAAACCGACAAGCCGGTAGGTACATCACACGTGCCACCGCCGGAACAGGTGCCCAGGCAGGTGGCAGCAGCGACTTTGCTCCTGATGAGGTTGCCCGGCTGAACCCCAAATCCGTTGTTGAAGTTAATCCCGTAATTAGTCAGATGACAATAACTCATGATGGTACCGCCATTGGTTGGTGGAGGGCCCGGCGGGCATCCGCCTTCCGTCGTATAGCAATTGTCCAATGCTCCACCACTCCATGAACAACTCTGTGTATGTGGCGAGCCAAGGTTGTGACCCATTTCATGTGTCATCACTTCAACAGTCCAGCTATACGTGGGTACGCTTTGATAAGAAGACTGAATATTGCTGTAAGCATACTTGTATGACGAACACAAGGCGTCAACCCATGCTACACCACCTATGTTGTTTCCACCTAAAGCGGCAAGGTGCGCCAGGTCGCCATTGACCGACGGACGATTATTTTTAAATTGAGTAAGAGCAGTGCTGCTGCTGGTTTTGCTATAAGGGTCAGCCGAAGTCCATACATAAGTGGTCGAAATTTGAGTCGTAATTTGTTCATTAGCGTAGAGAGCTGCGACGTTATTATATACGGCCGTAATCCAGTTGTTGACATTGGCAACAGAGCCTTTGTTTTGATACAATGCATAATCACATTCTATATACACTTTAACACATTTGACATCGCGCGTCTCGAGATAGTTGTCTAAATGTTTTTGAACCTCAAGGGCATAGTTTTCCGGTTCTTCTGTACTGCAGAACACAGGGTTGCTGACCAATAAGTCTCGGTCAGAATAAAGCATATAGTCCTGCGATGTGCCGATGCGGTTAAACGAAATATTACCCCCTTCAGAAGACGAAATCATGCCGACAACGTCATCCTTGAAAAAAGAAAGTGCGACGATGGACTGAGCGTCACCATCCACAATTCCTCTATAAAACACACCGGGTATATAATCCACCGGATGGTCTTCGGAGTCACTCGTGAAAGTCTGGAAGTCGGGTGAAAGAACCTCTACACGTACTAAGTCCAGCATCAAAGTGCGACCGAAATAAGGAACCGACAGTTGAATTGCGTCGGGTTTCTTCTTGACTAAAGATTCTAAAGAGGGCTTGACAAGTGTGACATAAGAAGCCTGTGCCAATACACCAGTGTGTTTCTCACGCTCAACCAAATGGTCACTTGCCGTAAACAAGTCAATAGGTGTAAATTCCTGCCCTTGAATCCGGGCATTCTGTACACTCAAAGCAATAGCTCCGGGTGGTGCCACCTGAATGTTTTGAGCTTGTAAAGGCACCATCAAAAACATAGCACATAGACAATAGAAAAACTTTTCCGATTGCCTTCTAAAAAATAAATTTAATACCATAAACATATCATTGAGAGTTAAATGAATACAATGAATATGGGAAATGCTCAGGGAAAAAAGGCAGTAGGCCAAAAATGATTTTAGTGTGCCAAAATAAAGGCATATTTCATTGACAAACAAATAAAAAGATGTCAATTTTCAACAAAGCACTAAAAATACAACTTTTCAGGGATGTCCGGACCGTAAATCAACTATGGTAAACAACAACAAGAAATAATAACAGGGCGTGTCCCCGCTTTTGGGAGCGGGGTCGGGCTATCCGCTGTACTCCTTCCTCACGTCAGTCGTGCCGCTTCTATCCCTCACGCAATACGGCCATGGGGGCGACACCATCCATGGTTGGCTCAATACAACATTGGAGATGTGTACTGGGGAAAATGAACAATATTTGATATAGTACCGAAGGATGTCTAACCCATAAAACAGCAAAGATAATCCTCTGGACCACCGTCCTGAAAGGGAATGAAAATGAATCGGAATACAAAGGTTGAATGCAAGAATAATGGAATTATAACGCATGTATAATACAGTAGATGTGGCGACAAGGGTGTAGAAAAGGTCATCCTTTCTCCCTTAGATCATTGGGATATATCAGAATAATGCTTACATTTATATGAAAAATATACGCAAGATTGCGTAAATACAAACGTTATAGCCAATGCTAAAAGACATTGTGCTAAAAATTAAGTATCGGAATAGATTTTCCAATTTCTGTTCCTTCATAAGGTCTGTATTTTGGAATTTCTAAACCTTTTTTAATGAAATTCACGTAATTAAACAGCCTTAATTTTGCTTCATAACGTGTATCAATGTAAACTGTTTTTGTTAGCTTCAATTCTCTAACATTTGGTTCAGACGTTTCTTCCCAAGTTTGTAATTGATGAAGCAACGGCTCTTGATTTGTTTCCATTACAACATTTTTATTTTTGTCGCAAATGATTGTATATTTAAAAGGTTTATTCATTTTGTTTGTGATTTAATAAGAAGCACTGGCTATAACAGCATATACCCAAAAGAGGGGGCTTATTGCTAAAATATAGGCTTGTGCTTTTATGTTTGTTCATCGTTAATTGAAAGTTTTGTGCTTCGTAATCCCCTCCTTCGGGTATATGCGGAACGTTATCTCGGATTGAGAAAAAACGGCAACCTTGTGAATTTTTGGCATGTAAACTGTTAATATTCAAGCGATTTGGGTAATTCCATACATTCGAGATGTTACTTTTTAAGTTTTAAACAATTATTTTTAAACAACTAAATTTAATATTATGAAAAATCTTACTTTTAAAAACCGATTAATCTGTTTAATCTTTACATTTTTACTTCCATGACCTTGGTAAAAGCTCAATACTATCCCATTTCTATGGAAGAAAAACTTGAACATTCATCCTTGATCATAGAAGGAAAAGTCGTCAATAAAGTGGCATTTCGACACGACAATCACATCTATACCAAGAATCAAATA
>CAKUWM010000268.1 GCA_934699305.1 uncultured Saprospiraceae bacterium
AGGCGTCAATTACAAACCATTCTTTGGTACCGATACTTCTATAGTGCGGGTTGCGCCTTTTTATATCGACGAAAGACCTGTAACGAATGGTGAGTTTTTGGAATTCGTGAAAGCATATCCTGAATGGAGACGCTCTAATGTCAAGAGAATATACGCTGATTCCAATTATTTAAAGATATGGGACTCAGATACATCATTGCCGGATACTATTTCACTGGATGCACCAATAACACAGGTTTCATGGCATGCAGCAAAAGCTTATGCCACTGCAGTAGGTAAAAGACTCCCTCTATTGGATGAATGGGAATTTGTCGCTATGGCTGATCAAAAAAGTGCGAATGCGAGGGATAAAAAATCTTATTCTGATGATATTATCGACTTATACTTAATTAAAAATAGACAGTTTAATCCGGTCAAACAGTCGGCTCCCAATTATTGGGGCATATACAATTTGTTTGATTTGGTTTGGGAATGGACGGATGATTTCAATTCAATTCTGATTACCGGTGATTCACGTTCCGGTGAATATGGAGACAAGAACATGTTTTGTGCAGGTGGTGCAACGAGTGCGACTGACATAATGAATTATGCGGCATTTATGCGTTTTAGCATGAGGGCAGGATTGAAGGCTAACTATACTGTAAATAATCTTGGTTTCCGATGCGCTAAAGATGTTACGTCGGAGAAGAATTAAGCCCAAATTCGTCTTAAAGGCAATGTGTTGCCATTAAAAAAAATTTGGGTCAAACAATTATCATCCATATAAGTCATTGAATAAGTTTGACTTTTAAATTTAATTTTTTAAATTAATTTCTAATGAAACATTTACTTCTTTTAGCATTGTGCATCTCTTTCTTTTCATGAAAAAAAGAAGAGAAACCAAAAGAAATCCCAACAGATTCCATTTTTCAATTGACCTCTACTTGGGAAAATCAACATAATGATACCTTAAAATTAAAAGATTTACAAGGAAAGACATTAGTGGTGGTTATGATTTATACCACTTGTAAATTTGCATGTCCAATATTGGTGGCTGATATGAAGAAAATTGAAAAAGAAATTAAGCCTTCCAATTTAAAAGATGTTTCAATGGTATTGGTAAGTATTGACCCGAAAACAGATACGCCTGAACGATTAGCTGAATTTGCCAAAACACGTGGAATGGATGCTGACCATTGGGTGTTTTTACGCAGCAATGAGGCTGATACTCAAGAATTTGCCAATGTCCTTGCAATGAAGTATAAAAAAATCTCACCCGTTGACTTTTCTCACTCTAATATTATCTCCATCTTTAATAAAGAAGGTAAATTAATTATGCAGGAAGAAGGACTTGAAATTGATGTTGCTAAGGTTGCCGGTGAAGTTAATAAGTTGGCAAAAAGTAGTTAAAAAAGTCATGCTTCAGGAATAAATATATTATGTTTTCTAAATCAACAGAATACGCATTGCGTGCAAGCATATATATTGCCCAAAATGCATCAAATAAAAAAAAGGTAAGCATTCAGTCAATAGCCAATGGTATTAATGCTCCAAAACCATTTACTGCCAAAATAATGCAAATTCTGGCAAGTAAGCAAAATAATCTAGTCGTTTCTTATCCCGGACCAACTGGTGGATTTTATATGACAGAAGAAGCCAAAGATTTACCGGTATTTGCGGTTATTAAAGCAATGAATGATTCTCACGTTGTTGAAAGTTGTCTCCTCGGCATTTCAGATTGTAGTGATGAAAATCCTTGTCAAATACATTTTGAATACAAGGGAATAAAAAAAATGTTACTGGCTTTGCTAAAAGAAAAGACAATTCGGGAATTATCCCGGAAATAAATAGATTTCAATTTGTAGTTTTTATTTTATTAAATAGCAATTAATAAACGTCCTTAGACTTAATAAAAAACTAATTTTTTTACAAATCAAATATTTATAATAAGCATAGAAGTACTTTAATACTTTTATTAAATTTTTTCATTATCTTTGTCCTAGTAAAAAATATATAACCATTCTAATTTATAATATGGATACAATAGAAGAAATCGTTATCAATGTTCAGGAAATAGAACCACGATTAAGACACCTTACAATTTTTCAAACGTTCGACAGATTAAAAGTAGGTGAGAGTTTAATTATCCACAATAACCACGATCCCAGACCTGTGTATTATCAATTGATGCATATCAGAGGTGAAGTATTTTCGTGGGAATACCTGCAAGAAGGTCCTCAATGGTGGGATGTAAAGGTAACAAAGAACCTTGAGGCTCCGGTTAAATCCGAAGATTCTAAAGACATCATAATTGATGTGCCATCTTTAGAACCGCGATTGAAACATGCTACAATCTTTCAAACATTTAATAATCTGAAACAAGGAGAATCATTGATTATACACAACAATCACGATCCCAAACCTGTTTTTTATCAATTAATGGATCTGAGAGGTAACATCTTTTCTTGGGAATATTTAAAACAAGGTCCGGATTGGTGGGATATTAAAGTGACTCGTGTCGTTCCTATGATCCCCATGGAAGAGGGAAGGTTGATCATAAATGTTCCAGCACTTGAACCAAGTGTAAAGCATGCGACTATTTTCCATGTATTTGAGAATATGAATCCTAATGAATCTTTTATTATCCACAATGACCACGATCCTAAGCCATTGTTTTATCAATTGCAAACCAAACACGGAGATACTTTCACTTGGGATTATATTCAACAAGGACCACATTGGTTTGATATCATGGTTACAATCAAAGTACCTGCCGCCGGTGGAAATCAAAAAGTATTTCTCGATTTGCCGACAATTGATGCTAGTAGAAAAGATGCAACAATCATTAAAATGTTTGACGACTTAGAGCCCGGAGATTCTTTTGTATTACATAATAACGAAAATTATCCGCAAGTATATCAGCTCCTTACGGAAAAATATGGAAATATGTTTACTTTGGAATATTTACGTAAAGGACCACAATGGTGGGATATTCTTATAGGGAAAAAGTTAATCGATCAATTAACACAAGCTCCATCTAAAAATGAAAATGGAGACATCGTCATTAATGTTCCTTCACTCGAGCCACGTTTAAAACATCCTACCATATTTAATACTTTTGATCAACTCCAACCCGGTAAAAGTTTAATTATCCACAATGATCATGACCCCAAACCTTTATATTATCAGCTGAAGAGTGAAAGAGGTGATGTATTTACATGGGAGTATCTTCAGAGTGGACCACAATGGTGGGATATTAAAGTGACTCGATTGGGAACAGAGAGCAATGAGACCTTAGGCGAAATTGTAGCTAAAGACTTGCGTAAAGCTGAAGTATTCAAAAAATACGGAATTGATTTTTGTTGTGGTGGAAAAAAGACAGTGAGACAAATTTGTTTAGAAAAAGGTTTAGATCCGATTGTCATTGAAAAAGAACTCCAACAAGTCGTCCAGGGTGGAAATGCGACCTCTAGCCAAAATTTCAACGAATGGAATCCAGATTTTCTCGCCGACTATATAGTAAATATCCATCATAGTTATGTCAGGAAGTATTTGCCGGAAATTATGGGATATGCCATTAAAGTGTCTCAGGTTCACGGCGATAGACACAATGAGCTGCATGAAATAAAAGAATTAGTCGAGGAAGTCAGAGACGAAATGATGGAACACATGGTCGATGAAGAAAATTTACTTTTTCCGATGATTAAAGAAATTGTCAATGTGAAGAAAACAAATAGTCCATTGTCCTTCGGTAAAAACAAATTTGCTGAAATAGTAAAAGCAACAGAAGAAGAACATGATCACGTCGGTAGAGCAATGGAAAAAATCAGGGCATTAAGTGATAATTATTCAATACCATCTGATGCATGTACAAGCTATAAGTTGTTGTATAAAATGTTAGAAGAGTTTGAAAATGACCTTTTTACACATATACATTTAGAAAACAACATATTGTTTCCAAAGGCAATAGAAATTGAAAAAACTTTACCGTAAATTTGATTAACTTTATACGTCTTGTCCATATTGATTTATGTGCAAGACATTTTTAATTTGAATCATTTTAATATTCATACATTGAACTACATAGTAGATGATCTTAACTTTTGAACACAAATTCCGTATTATAAAATGTTGAATCGATTAAGGAATTGTAATCAGCACTATACTGTTTTTAAAAACCTATACTGTTGAATTAGGGTTGAAAGAAATTCTGAATATTATAAATCTATCTAGATGCTAATAAATGAAAAAACCAAAATAGCAGTTTTGCTTAAACATCATCCGGATGCTTTAGAAGCAATAGTTTCAAT
>CAKUWM010000269.1 GCA_934699305.1 uncultured Saprospiraceae bacterium
TTCTTTCTTGTGCATCCATGGGACAAAGCTAGAAAGCGGTCCCGTACAGGTCAAGATGTACTTGGTGGGGCGGATACAATTGGGCTAACAAATTAGCCGAAGCAGGACATTTAATTTCAGGAGACGGATTGCACGAAAAAGGTGTGGTCATTACAGGAAAAGACAGTATAGTCAAAGATGGACCTTACTTGGAATCCAAAGAAATTATTGGAGGTTATTATTTGTTACAAGCCGACAATTTAGAAACGGCTGTAGAACTGGCTAAAGAATGCCCTACGCATCATTACGGAGGAACTACCGAAATCCGTCCGATAATGGAAATGGAAGATTATGAACAGTAATTTACTTCCCAAAGAAGAGATAAATTACAGAGCAATCTATGGAAAGCTATTTTCGGGATTATTAAATCAATTTGGTACAAATTACGTTTCTGAAATTGAGGACGCTATTCAAAATTCATTTTTAAAATCCTTAAAAATTTGGACACAAAACAATGTTCCGAAAAATAAAGAAAATTGGCTTTTCATTGTGGCTCGTAACGATGTGTTGAACCAAATTAAAAGGCGGAATGAAAACCATAATTTTTCAGTAGAACAATTTGAAGGTACTTCATCAATTAGCGAAGAATCAGATTTACGACTTCAAACGATTATCTTCATTTCGATGTTGGAAAATATTTCCAATCAAGTCAAAATACTTTTCATTCTCAAAAATATTTTTGGTTTGAGTATTCCCGAAATAAGTGACATTACTTTAATCAATCAGGAAGCGATTTACAAAAGCATCAACCGAACAAGGAAAACTATTCAGCTTGAGTTTAACAACAAAACAATTGAACTAAACTCAATTAATGCTAGTCAAAAAGCAATTTCTATCGTAGAAGAAATACTTTATGCAGTTTTCAATATAGGTTTTGATTCTTTTAGTGAAAAGACGGAAAATATTGTGAATGAAGATTTATGTTTGGAAGCTTTTGCATTAACAAAACTTTTAGGCAATGAATATCAATCTGATTCTACAAGCAATTTATTGGCACTTTTTTGTTTTCATATTGCAAGAATTCCTGCAAAAATTGACAATGGCAAACTCATTTCGTTTTTCAAGCAAAACCGTGAAAAATGGAACAAAGAATTGCTCAATTTAGGCTTTCATTATCTCAAAAAACCGAAAGAAATCAGCAAATTTTATTTGGAAGCGGTCATCATCGGCAAGTATATGTCCATTAGCGAATTAACACAAAATGATTGGGTTGATATTGTGAAATTATACGAAATGATGCAGAAAGTTTCGCAATCTCCTATCGTAAAACTGAATTATTGCTTCTGTCTAAGCAAAATCGGAAAAACCGAAAATGCTTTGGCAATTCTTTCACAAATTGAAAAAGAATTGCCAAACGAACACATATATTTTTCTTTGGTAAAAGCTAAAATCTTAAAAGAAATCAATCCGAAAGAAGCCGATGTTTTATTCATTTCGGTTATGAATAAAATGAACCAAAAAATTAGAAAAGAATATTTATTAGAAAACGAATTAATACGATTTTAAAATGAAAACAATATTGAAATTTACAACTTTCATACTAATTGCTTTTGTATTTCCAATGTGCAACAGCAAACAAAATGAAAATACAAAAAACTTTGATTGGCTTTTAGGCAAGTGGCAACGTACAAATGAAGAACAAGGTAAAACTACTTTTGAAAATTTTAATGTTTTTTTTTAAGAAATCGAATCAATTCTTCGGGCCTGTCGGTCTGTATTCCATCGGTCCCCATATGGATCATTTGGGACCATTCCGCCTCGGAAGCCTTGCGATCGTCCACGAACACCTTTGCCCCGTTCATATGGGAAATAGATACGAAACTAGGACTTAATTGGCGTATATCGCTTGCAATAATTTGGGGCCGTATCTTTTGTAGCACTTGAAACAGGTTGCTTTCATCGCCGGGATCTGGCATAACAAGGCATTCGTCGCAATACTTTTTAAGCTGCTTAATGGCCTGTTGGTAGGATGCGGGAATATACCAGATAACCTTGTGTTCCATTCCATATTTCTTGATAAGCCGGACCTGATTTTTAATATCCGGTTCCTTTACATCCAGATATATGCCAATTTGATCCTTACACAACTCCAATATTTCTTCGAAGGTCGGAATGTATTGGGGTTCAGGACCGGTATTGTTTTTGGCTAGTGGTATTTGTTTGAGTTCGGCAAGCGTAAAATCCTTGACTTTCCCCTTCCTATCCTCAAAATAGGCATCTATGGTTTCATTGTGTACACTGACAAACCTATTATCCCTAGTCTTTCTAAGGTCTATTTCTACGAAATCACAGCCCATTTCAATAGCTTTTCTATACGCCATAAGGCTATTTTCCGGGGCGTTTTGGTGGGCGCCCCTGTGGGCAATGACATAGATATTGCCATTTTTGGGGTCCGGCAATGTTTGCTTTGTGCTTTGTGCAGAGATGATCGAATGCAGTAGTGCGAACAAAACCATAAGGCACGTCCGATTGAAATAGATTTTTGGTGGATGCAACATTTTTAAGTTCTTATTTACCATAGGTTTAGGCGCTACTTGGATGCAAAGTCGTTCCAATCCTTTTCCGATCTGGATTTCTCTACTTTTCCATCATAAATTTCAATGCTGTATGCGAAAGTTAGGTTCTGTCAGGCTCTAGGGAAAAGCTTCCTAACAAAGGAAGGTAAAAAGACCTTTATTGGCTTCAACTATTTTACTTTATTTATATGGTCGCTTAACCGCATCGTTTTGTTGGATCTCCGTTCCCGATCCCTCTTGGTTTTGGCGTCATCACTATTCTAGACTAAAGCCTACATGTCACATATACTATTACCGGGAAAACATTAACCCGCAAGGTGCTAAGATTCAATGCAAAAAGAACAAGATAGAAGTAATCATTAAATCTACATAAGGCTATATTTGTGAAAAGGGCATCAACCCTTCAATCCTAACAACCCCATCCGATGAGAGCTATATTAATTTTCATATTTATGTCGGCAATTATTAATGCGCAAGATAAAATGTTGTGCCAAGGCGCTTATTGGACAGAGGATGAGGCCAATCTGGTCATGAAGGGCTTTGAAGGACAATGGAACGACATCCCATCGTGGGAGGCAAGGGCTGCCGTCATCAGATCGGGAATCATCAGCGGCATGCAACTGGATAAAATGCCGGACATCGTTGGTAATTTCAATCCGATTATCCGCAACAAGCAAATAATGGATGGTTATACGGTAGAAAATGTGGCCATCGAGAGTTTTCCGGGATTTTACATCACCGGAAATATTTATGCCCCTACAAAACCGGATAAAAAAAATGCAGCCATTCTATCGCCACATGGCCATTGGCCCGACAAACGTTTAATGGAAGACGTACAGATGCGATGTGCGGTCCTGGCCAGAATGGGCGCCATTGTCTTTGCCTATGATATGGTAGGGTACGCAGAATCTACCCAAGTAGACCATAAAATGCCCATCGCCTTGTTGCTACAGACCTGGAATAGTAAAAGAGTCTTGGAATATCTGCTATCGCGCCCCGATGTGGATCCAGATCGGATCGGGATAACAGGGGGCTCTGGGGGTGGTACCCAAACCTTTATACTTACCGCAATTGACGACCGTATAAAAGTTTCGGTCCCCGTAGTCCAGATTTCCGCCCACTTTTTTGGGGGTTGCGTTTGTGAAAGTGGAATGCCGATACACAAGGATAAAATGCACCAGACCAACAATGTGGAGATCGCTGCATTGTGTGCCCCAAGACCGATGTTGATAGTCTCTAACGGATCGGATTGGACAAGAAATACCCCTAGGGTGGAATATCCCTACATTCAAAAGGTATATGGGCTATACCACGCCGAACACAAAGTAGAAAATGTTCATTTACCCATGGAAAAACACGATTATGGCTATTCCAAACGCGCCGCGGCCTATACTTTTCTTGCCTATCATCTAAATCTGAAATTGGGAAATGTTACCGTTACCAACGGGGTACACGAAGATTTTGTCAGGGTAGTGCCCCCGGGGGATCTTAAAGTGTTTACAAAAGAAGATCCAATGCCAAAGAATGCACTGCAAGGGGATGAAGCGGTTATGAGCTATCTGGGGATACATTGATCTATACCTCCACCAAAATAGACCCTTGGTCCATGTACCTCTTATTTCTCCCATGAAGAAAAAACGGCAATATATCTAGGCACATTCAGAAGTAGTGTAATTACTTGTATATCAGGTAATTAATTCGTATATTAAGGCATAATAAAACCCCGA
>CAKUWM010000270.1 GCA_934699305.1 uncultured Saprospiraceae bacterium
CTATAATTATGACAGAAGAGAATAAATATTATATTGAAATAAATGACTACCTCAGATTCCTCAAAGATGGTAAGCATTTTATTTGGGTCAGCGATAAAGGCGGCTTCTATCAAGCATTTTTATATGACATGTCCGGCAAACGTGTGAATGCTATAACTCAGTCCAATGCAGATTTATCGGATGTTTATGGATATGACGAAAATTCTAAAACGCTTTATTATCAGATCATTTCGCCTACACCTATGCAAAGAGAGGTGTATAAAGTAGGTATAGATGGTAAAAAGCCGGTGAAACTTTCAACTAAAGTAGGGTTTAATTCAGCACAGTTTTCTCCTACTTTTGATTATATGTCATTGTCTTATTCTAACATCAATACACCCACTTCCTGGACTTTATATGATCGTAAAAATAAGGTTATTCGTGTCTTGGAAGACAATCAAAAGGCGATTGATGCCTTTAAAGAGTATAAAGCAGGTCAAGCATCATTTTTTTCATTTACGACCAGTGAACAAGTTCAACTCAACGGATATTGGATTAAGCCGTCTGATTTCGACCCAAACAAAAAGTATCCGGTTTTCATGTATTTATACGGTGGTCCGGGAAGTCAGCAAGTTCTGGATAGATGGGGTGGAGGTCAGGCCTGGTGGTTTAAAATGATTGCTGAACATGGCTATATTATTGCTTGCGTGGACAATCGAGGTACCGGAGGAAGAGGGGAAGAATTCCGCAAAATGACGTATATGCAGTTGGGTCACTATGAGACGATGGATCAGATTGAAGCGGCTAAGTATTTGGGTTCCCTTCCTTATGTTGACAAAGACAGAATAGGCATCTTTGGTTGGTCTTATGGTGGATATATGTCCTCACTATGCCTTCTCAAGGGAAATGATGTCTTCAAGGCCGCATTGGCTGTGGCTCCGGTAACAAACTGGAAGTGGTATGATTCTATTTATACAGAAAGGTATATGCGCACGGAAAAGGAAAATCCGGACGGTTTTAAAAACAATAGTCCTGTTTATTTTGCAGACCGTTTGAAAGGCAACTATTTCTTAGCACACGGTATAACCGATGATAATGTGCATTTTCAGAATAGTGTTGAGATGAATCGGTCGCTAATCAAGGCTGGCAAGCAATTTGAATTTCACATGTATCCCAACAGTAATCATGGGATATACTCAGAAGGTGCCACTATGCATTTATACAATGCTATGACAGATTTTATATTTAGAAAGATATAATACCATTTGGCTTTTAATATAGACCATTGATGGAAAAGATATATTGGGCTATATTACTTTTATAATTCGTATAACTTATAAATGTCAAAAACAAAGAGCTGTTCATCAGGACAGCTCTTTGTTTATGTAAACATAAGTTTACCTTTTCTCCAACAAACAATAGGTTGGGCGTATTCTATTGTATGTGTTATTTTTTCCTAAACAGGTTTTTTCCCGGGAATATACCGCTATCAAGCAATTCTTCTTCGATACGAAGGAGCTGATTGTATTTAGCGATACGATCCGACCTGGATGCTGATCCGGTCTTAATCTGACCTGTATTAAGCGCAACAGCGAGATCGGCTATTGTTGTGTCTTCAGTTTCACCCGAACGGTGGCTCATCACTGAATTATAACCAAATCGGGTTGCCGTCTGTACTGCTTCGATAGTCTCTGTCAGTGTGCCTATCTGATTTACTTTGACCAATATTGCGTTGGCCGCATCTTCTTTAATCCCTTTTTTCAACCTTTCTGTATTGGTTACAAAGAGGTCATCCCCTACGATCTGTACCTTGTGACCTATCTCTGAGGTAAGCTTAGTCCATGCTTTCCAATCGTCTTCAGCCAGACCGTCTTCAATTGAGCATATAGGATATTTTTTGGCCCATTTCTTCCAGAAATCGACCATTTCGTCAGCGCCTAATTTCCTACCATCCGATTTTTTAAAATGATATACTTTGTTTTTTTCATCATAAAATTCGGTAGCGGCGGCATCCAATGCAATCATCACGTCTTCACCGGGTCTGAATCCAGCTTTTTCTATCGCTGTGAGAACTGTTTCAATAGCCTCTTCATTGGATTTAATATTTGGAGCAAATCCACCTTCATCTCCTACATTGGTGGAATATCCTTTGGCTTTTAATACTCCTTTGAGGTGGTGAAATATTTCTACTCCCATTCGAAGTGATTCAGAAAAAAATGGAGCACCAATGGGCATAATCATAAATTCCTGGAAGTCTATGCTATTGTCTGCGTGGCTTCCACCATTCAGGATATTCATCATTGGGACAGGCAGTGTACAAGCGTTGACACCGCCGATGTAACGGTATAATGGTTGACCGGATTCTTTAGCAGCGGCTTTAGCGACAGCTAGGGATACTCCTAATATTGCATTAGCACCATATCTGGATTTATTCTTTGTTCCGTCCGCTTCAATCATCACTTGATCTATCTCGCGCTGTAAAGATACTTCCATGCCGATTAGCTCTTCTCTTATTTCGTCATCTACGTGTTTGCACGCATTGAGGACACCTTTGCCCAAGAACCTTGATTTATCATCATCGCGGAGCTCTACAGCTTCGTGTTTGCCTGTTGATGCACCGGAAGGTACGGCTGCCCTGCCGACAGCTCCTTCTTCTGTCAATACTTCAACCTCTACAGTGGGATTGCCCCTACTGTCTAATATTTCTCGTGATCGTATATCGATTATTGCACTCATTATTTTCCTTTATTTAATCTGTAAACATATATAAATTATTTCACATAAAGAAACTTTGTGAAATCGTTACCTCTTAATTTTGCCGGGCTTTGCTCCTTTCAATCATTGATACGAAGTCATCAAATAAATATCTACTATCGAAAGGTCCGGGACTGGCTTCCGGATGGTATTGTACGCTAAATATTGGCTTGTTCTTCCATCTAAGACCTTCGATACTTTTGTCGTTAAGGTTGATATGGGAGGCTTCGACTTCTTCGGCACAATGGTCCAATGATTCTTTCACTACTCCAAAGCCGTGATTTTGACTTGTTATTTCTCCAAGACCGGTAAAGACGTTTAAGACGGGATGATTGATGCCTCTATGACCATATTTGAGTTTTTCCGTCTTCATACCTTGCGCAAGGGCTAACAACTGATGACCGAGACAAATACCGAATATAGGCTTATCCGTCTTTAAGACTTCTTGAGCTGTCGCTATCCCATAATCCATTGCTGCCGGGTCTCCGGGACCATTGGAAAGGAAGATGCCGTCAGGATTCCATTCCAACAGTGTTGACAATGGCGTTTTTGCCGGAAAAACTTGTAGATAGCAACCCCTTTGTACCAACGAATCAAGGATGTTCTGCTTGCATCCAAAATCATAAACTGCTACGCGATAAGGTGACTCGATATTGCCATAAAAATATGGTTTTTCAACGCTCACCTTACTTGCTAATTCACAACCGGCCATTGAGGGAGTTGCTTTTAACTGATTTTTCAGAAAGTCTTCATCGATTGATTCGCTTGAGATGACGCAATTCATGGCGCCTTTAGACCGAATGTGTTTTACCAAAGCGCGGGTGTCAATATCTGATATACCTACGACCTTATGATTTTCTAAATAATCTTGGAGGGATTCTGAGGCTTGAATCCTGCTATAGGTCTCAGAAAAGTTTTTTACCACCAACCCGGCAATCTGTACCTTGTTTGATTGATTTTCATTGGACTTGGTGCCGTAATTTCCGATATGCACACTGGTCATCGTTACTACTTGGCCGGCATAGGATGGGTCTGTAAAAATTTCCTGATATCCGGTCATTCCGGTATTAAAACAAATCTCTCCGGTAGCTACGCCTTTAAAACCGATGGCGTAACCTTCAAATTTTTTTCCATCTTCCAGCATGAGTACTGCCTTGGGACGATGTGAGTATGTAGTCATTGAAAAAATTTGACTGCAAAGGTAATTATTTAAATTGGGAATTGAGAAATGATTTTAAGTTTGAATCTTTCAATTTGTGGTTCACAGTCATCATTTCTTTTCAAGAGAATGGATTGTGGACTTGTGGATGAGTTGATAGCGACCGGATTCATTCTTTTTGTAAAGCTTAATAAAGTGACCGTCTTTGGGCCAATTCATCCTAACGACTAAATCAGCACTGTCCAAGTGAATTGTCTTTCTTTCGAAGACGTTGGAATCATTGACAAATTCGAATTGTCTATTAAGGACATCATTAGAGAAAGATTCTGCCAGGACAATATTTTTTTTGCTAACAATACTTATTTTTATCGTGCTGGAAGGCATTTCT
>CAKUWM010000271.1 GCA_934699305.1 uncultured Saprospiraceae bacterium
TGACTTTAGAGTAATTTACTCTAAAAAAGAACTGACCCTAAAAAATAGTTCTGAAAAAGTGTATAGGAGTTACTTGTTCGGATTTAATGCTCAAGAAAAGGTAAATGAGATAGCAGGCGTTGGAAACCACAATACGGCTCAATTCTGGGAGTATGATACGAGATTGGGGAGAAGGTGGAATGTGGATCCTGTTGACCAGATTAGTATCTCTAATTATGCGGTAAATAGAAATAATCCAAATCAATATAAAGATGAGGATGGCAAAACACCTACTGCTGTTATAGGTGTAATTGTTGGAGCAGTTGAAGCAGGAATAGATTTTGGTTCGCAAGTACTAGGAAATAAATTACAGGGTAAGAGTTGGAAAGAGTCATTTAGTGAAGTGGATTATGCAGATGTTGGGTTATCATTTGCTCAAGGTTTTGTGGATGGTACTACATTAGGAGTTTCTAAATTTTCAGGAGCTAGTGAAGTTGTTTTTGGTGCATTAAAAGCTGGTGTTGATTGGAAACCTGCAACAGATAATCCAAAAGAAAAATTTAAGATGGTAGGTGGGGCGAAGTTGTTTGGAAATGACGATTACAATAAAAATTGGAGAAAAGCGTCCAAAGATTTTGCTATAGAGTTGATAGGTATAGGTGCTGGGAAAATGTTTGATGATGCCTTAAATATAGGCAAGCATGGTCGTCAAACCAATAAAGCATTGTATCGACAAAGAGGTATAGATGAAGCTATTGGAAGAGGGATATTAGGCAATATGTTCCAAGTCCCAACAGATGTCATTATAGAACGTATCAATAACAATAAGAAAGAACAAATAATAATTGGTCCTTTAAAGTTTGGTGGTTTTCTTGATGATGAAGAAGAAATTCGGAGTACACCCTAAAATAACAAATAATGAAAAAAAGTGAAATAATTACAGCAATTGTATGTTTTCTTTTTATTACAGGAGGATTAATTTACGGATTATCGTCTAAAGACCCTGATAGGTCATCTTGGGTATTAAGTGTTGGTCGAATTTATTTAAAGTCAGAATTTGAGTCTAGGCTTAGAGGGGTTGAACATTGGGTAAATGGTAAAAGATATGAAGGCTTGGGTGGATATGGGTTGGAAGGAAATACCGTAGGAGATATTTATCAAATTTTAGTAAATCCTAACAACTATGAGGAGATATTTTTACTTGAAGAAAGACCAATATTTCTGAAAGAAGAAAAAATTGGAGAAACAACAGGATGGATTGAAGAAAACTATAAGCTAAAATTTTATAAAACCTATAAAGGAGAGTTTCCTAAGTTTATGGATTATAATGAAGGTTTTAACCACGTTTCTATTAAATATTACTATAGGGTAAATAATAAAAAATATAGCAGAGTTCAGGATTTTAGTATGCCAGTCAATAAATCAATAGTTTTCCAAAAAGGTATGAGATTTAAGGTTCGTTATTGGTTAGAAAATCCCCAGCGTTCTATAATTGATTATGAAGAAAAGAGATGAAAAAAGGGGCGAAAAAATGAGTGCTGCAAGTACGTAAACAATATAGTTGACTTAGTAAAAAATTAGCCTCGAAATTATCGGGGCTTTTACTATTTTATAATGTGGCTACATTTTTTTGAAAGTAGTTTTTAAATTTACTTTTTCGATATTTTGTCCTCTTCCTGATGGGTATTAAAGATGCGAAGTATTGCGATGTTTGTTTCTAATTCTTCATAAGTGATAATGAAAGGTAAATCTTGTACTACCTTATATCTTACGGTATCGTAAGCGAAGGAAGCAGCTTTGGGCATTTTCTGTATTTTACCGAATGTGTCGTTTACGTTATGTTCAAATCTTATACCCAAGCCTTGTAACTGTTCATTGTAATAATCTATGGCTTGTTGTAAATCCTCTAAAGCAGTTGGGGTAATCGAGATTATCTTGTGCATTAATCGAGTTTTAGCGATTTACGAGCTTCGTTCCAATCCAAGAGATAGTCGGAATTGTTTTTTATTTTATTACGTTCTTCTTCTACCAGTTTTATCTGTTCCTGTGATAAAATAGTAGTAGCAGCTTCCTCTTTTTCCACTTTTACAAACCCTAAGCTATTGATGAGTTCGAGAAAGAAATCAAGTTTGTTATCGGGTATTTTTACGGTCAGATTTTGCATAATGTAAAAAATTTATGGTGTAGCATACGCTTTGCGAGCTTTAAAATCTCTGATGTAGGTATCTATCAAATCAAACAGGGTGTGTTTTTTATCCTCTTCGAGCAGTTCCAGCTCCTCTAATCTTTTGAGTGTTTTTTTATCGAGCTTGCTATTAATGCCCTCTCCTACGAGATAGTCAAGGCTTACCTCAAGTGCATCAGCAATTTTTTTAGCTGCATCAATAGAGGGTACAGCCTCCTCTCTCTCATACTTACCAATCATTACTCTTGATACACCGCTTTTGTCGGCAAGGTCGGTTTGCGACCAGCCTTTAGCGTCCCTTAAATCTGCGATTATTTTACCTGTATTCATATCTTATAGGATACATTTTATTGTTATCAGCAATCACTTTTCACAAAGTTAAGTAACTAATAGGGAAAAATAAATCTTATAGGATGTTGTTGTTTTGAAATAATTAGATACTTTTGTATCTGATAGTTACGAAAAAAAATATTTTCAAAAATTTTTCTGAAGATGGACATCATCGAGATCAAACAACGTCTTACGCTAGCCCGAGTACTTAATTACTATGGTTTAAAACCCGATAAGCATTTGCGTTTACACTGTCCCTTTCACGAGGACAAGACGCCCAGTATGCAAGTGTATTATAAAACGCATACTTGCTATTGCTTCAGTGCCAACTGTAAAACCCACGGCAAAAGCATAGATGTGATTGATTTTATACTGCACAAAGAAAATTGCAGTAAAGCAGCAGCCATACAAAAAGCCATTGAGCTATTAGGCGGCATCAATGAAGTACCACATCAAGCCCCGAAGTCCGAAACTTCGATAAGTTCAGTTATTGCGATTAGTAGAGCAAACCCTACACTGAGCCGTACTGAAGTGTTACAAAATATGTTTACCTACTTTAAGAATGCGGTACACAACAGCAAGCCCGCACAAGAGTATATCAAACAAAGAGGCTTAGATGATGTTATCATAACAGGTACTGAATCGAAAGAGACATTTAGTCAACTGCAATCTTCCACAAGTCTAAAATTAAAAATAGACGATAATGGAAAGGTTGCAGCAACAGGAAAGGCTAAAACTGAAGCAGATAAAAAATTATTAGAAGCAACAACCGATGGTAATGTAATAGTACAAATCAATGCTACTTCTTCAAATTTTACAGATGATAAAAAATGGTACATTGGGGGAGCTTATCAAGGTAGTACAGTAGGTGCAGACGGGAAAACATATACAAGACAAACGGTTAACCCTCAAATGACCAAAACGATAGATGGGTTTTATGAGGCTAAAAAGGGTGTTTCTGTTTTGCACGAGGTGTTAGAATCTTATATAGGCGGAGTAGAATCTCCCGGAGTAGGAGGTCCTACTTTTGATAAAACTACACCTGAATTTAAAGCGTATAAAAATGCTCACGACAAGACAGAAGCAATAGACCCAAGGCATAAAGCACCTAATATAAGCCAAGATCCCAATACCGGACATTTGTATATCAATAGACCACATCCGCAATTTCCTATGTTAAACGCAGAAAAACTAATCAATGATTTATCCAAATAAAATTGTGTTAGCTAAATATTTAGCACTTCTTATCTGTATAAGCAGTTGTAGTGTAAAGACTAAATCTCAACATAAATTAACTACTGATAATTTGAAATGTAATATAGTTGACATAAAAGAATTTGACCGCTCATATAGGTTTACGGCAATAGATGATTTTGGTAATAAAATTATAATTATTTCATTGAAAAGTAGTCAACAGGAAATACCAATACATAAAGCAGTGGATACAGTATCGCTTAATAAAAGTTTTGATTTTAAAGTAACCAAAATAAAACCCAGAGTATCAACGATGGAGCAATTGGGGGCTTATATAGTTATTGAAAATGATACACTTTGGGAAGCTTCTGCATACAGGGATATTCCACCAGCTTATACTGCACATAATACAATAGGATTATTTTTGTATTTGGACTAAGAAACTAAAAGCCGCTCGATGAGTGACTTTTAGTTCATTTATATAATCATATTCCCCTGTGGTTGGTATTCCCTTACCAACCACAATTCATATGGACTCTTATTCCCATTATCACCAACAAGAAAAAAA
>CAKUWM010000272.1 GCA_934699305.1 uncultured Saprospiraceae bacterium
ACAAAACTGACGACGGCTCACTCAATGACTTCCGTACCGTCATGGTTCAGCTCCCTTATGGTGATTATTCCAGGATGGATGTGTGGGGGCAAAGGAACTTTGAAAGGTCAGATTATGAATCACTTATAATATTGATAAACAATCCAAAAGTTGGGTTAATTACTGATAGCCCTTCTAAGCAAGCACTTTTTCATTTTACAGCACATGGATCGCCAAAATATAGTACCCAGTATGAAAACGACACCACCAAAGCCTACTTCCTCAATATTACCAAAGTCGATTGGGATAATCGCATACTTAGTGGTGAGTTTGAGTGTGAACTAAAAAAGGCATTAGGAAGTGATCCCGCACCGAATCTCACTATTACAGAAGGCCGGTTTGACGTTTCTTTCTAAATCAAAATACCTATTTCATACTATGTAGAAATTATTTTTTAATCACATAAATTTTTAATCTCATGAAAACATTTTCACGGCTGCTTGTATTTCCACCCCTAAATCCCCTAAAGGGGACTTTACCTGCACATCGAATATCCCGTCACAGAGCCAGATACTCATCCTACAGGGGAATGGGGGGTAAAACCCTGATATTAGCCCTGCTCATCATTTTTACCGCCACCTCCTGCGAGAAAGAAGAACCTAAAAACTGCTGTTCCTGCACAGCATCCCCCTCCACATCAGGAAAGAATACGCTGAGTTTCGATCTGGATGGGGCCACCTGGAGTCCATGTGATGCGGTGAATGCAATGGGCAAAGCACCCGATATTATCGCAGAGCGCTACCGGCTATTTGGCTATGATAGGATCACTATTCAGGCTACTCAACAACAAGACAATGTGGGGAAAAATGATAATTTCTTTATCTTAATAGATTATCCTAGACTTGGTACTATTAATCCTAATGGTACAATGATACCAATTGGAATTATCAATTTATCGATGTTGTCAGGAACAAAACCTTATAATGGGCAGTATAATAGCCACAAAGACCTCCCCTTTTCTCTCGAAGTGACCCGATTTGACACCATCAATAAGATTATTAGTGGGGTGTTTGATTGTGAAGTAAGAAAAATATTGGATTCAAGTGACTCGACAATAATTCAGATCACAAAAGGACGCTTTGATGTACATTATAATTAGTCTTTTAGAATCATTAAATCACAAATTAATACTATTTATTTCATAACAATTTAAATTTTAATATCATGAAAATTTTTAAGCGGCTGCTTGCAGCCATGCTATTTCTATGCCTTCTCACTACCGGATACGGTCAGTCAGAAAAGGTCAATGAAAGTCTGGAATACTTTAATGGTGTTACACAGACAGGGTACTTGGAAAACAGATGCTATTTTCTCGGTCACCCCAGGATTTTTAGTAAGGGCATCGTCAGCGACTCTACGGCTATCACACCCAATGTTTTTGGTATGCTGTACAATGCGATGAATCTTGCTGCTACGCGATCCGACCTAAAACTGCCCGCTGCGGGTCCAATGTATATGGATCGAATGGATTACATCTATCCTGCTCAAGTAGTCAATTTGGTAGGTATGGCATACCGCTACGACTATATCCGTGATGATGCTTTAAGCACAGGATTAGTGGCTTACGCCCATGGTAAGTTTCAGCCCAATGCGCCTGTCAGTGAAATACTGCGTATTGACACACTGATGGCTGTCATGGCACAAAACCAGATTATTCACTCCGACAGTGTCTATCTCATGTATCCGGAGTGGACGACCAATCTGGCTGACGGTATCAATAGTCTTCAGGTGGATGCAGGAGATGGTCTGGGTTATCGAGATATGACACCGGATCAAGGGGTTTGGGCTGTATATGGTAGTAGTGGTGACTATACAGTCTCACTGCGAGCTGCCGGGGCGAATGGTAGTTATATCTCTTCACACTTTACTCTTTCAGTTACACTACCTTCTCCTCCTAATAGCTTTGATGAATTTCAGATTAGAAATAGAGCTACTTATGATTTAAACTATCTAAGAACAGTTGACATCACCGCCGAGGAAACTTATGAAGGAGAGCATGGGCTACTACGCCTTTACATCCTCACACACTGTGATGACAATATCATCCGTAAGCCATTTATCGCCATCGATGGCTTCGAGCCGTCTCCGGAAGGCAATTCAAATCATATCGGAAGTATGTTTCAATTAGACAGGTTAGGATTTAACTTGCCTTTATCTGATATTAATGAAAATAAAATTGCCCACCAACATCTCTTCGATGCGGGCTATGACCTGATCTTCGTGGACTATGTCGATCATACGATACAGATCGGAACTGTAGTGGTGGATGGTATAGAGCAGCCGGTATTTAAGATCACCATCAGGACTGGTCAGGATCATGTGCAGCGCAATGCACTGGCATTAGAGACCGCACTGAAGTATATTAATACCGAAAAGAACACATTAGGCGAAAGCTCCCTTCCCAATGTGATGCTCGGCATGAGTATGGGCGGTCTGGTCGGAAAGTGGGCACTACTCGATATGGAGGAGCGGAGTCTGGATCATCAGGTGAGTAACTATTATACATTTGACTCTCCGCACAGAGGGGCAAATATCCCCATAGGGCTTCAGCAAGCGGTGAAACAACTGATATATTTTAAACCCAGCGCTAATGATCCTGAATTAGGTGAAACTATGCCGGCATTGAAAGCAGCAAGGAATACCCTTTTCAGTCATTTTGCATTGTCTAACTTGATTAAACATGCTTTTCAAATTCCTGGCAGGCCCTTATTTAATAGGTTGGCCGGTGAATTCAATACGAAAGGCATTAATCAAGATGGTTCATTTGGAAACATTACATATAAAGCGATAGTAAATGGATCCATTGCGGGAGTCAATCAACTACAAGCACCTGGCAGTGAATTTATACATATTTTTCAAGATAGCTGGAGTAAAATTGATAAACAAATTGATAAAGAGCTTCATGATCCTATTTCTCATGGAATACAGTATTTTACGACACATGGCCTTTTGGGAGGATTAGGAATCTATGGATATTATAGAGGGATAATTAATTTTATGACTTCTTCCGGATCTCATGATGTCTATAGTTGGGTAAAAAAATTTAAAGTATTAGGCATAACCGTCAGTACAGAAAATGGAAAGGTAACAGAGCAGAATTGTATCGGTATAGACTTCTGCCCGGGTAGTTTCTCTTCTATTACTAAGGCGGTTAGTGATAATTCAATAGAATTTAAGACCAAAGGAGGGCCTTTTGTGCCTGTCGCCAGTGCCTTGGACATCAAAGGTGAATTGAGAGACAATCTATTTACTAATTTTTCAGACAAGGAGACTATAATAAATTCTGGAATTTTAAGGGTAGATCATTATCATGGAATCAAAACGGATAATATTCAGTCCTTTCAGGTGGATCTGAGAGAACCAGACGGAATAGATGATGATTATCCACCCCAACCGAATCAATTACATGTATTTGTACATGCTCCATTGTTGACTTATGTTTTATACGATTTAATAGAAGATCGCAGTAAAGCACTTTCATTGCCCACGTTGGATAATCAAACGTATAATTATGGTAATATCAGTGAAACAGAACCCAATTATACTCCTGGACAGTTTATTCCTAAAAGCATATCAAGATACATTAGTCATTCTGTGGATCTGATAAATGGTGGGAAAATAACTGTACATAATAGGGGAGAATTAGGGCTGTTAGATGGAGACAATCTTCCCTTAAATATCAATAATAGCGAGATAGAAGTCTTTATAGAAGATGACGGATGTGCGCATGAAGGTGTGACAGTCAATGTATTTAATAACTCTGTCATTTCAATAGGAGATCCAGGTGTTATGAATAAAGCAAAACTCTTCATAGGGAATGGCAGCGCCATTAACATCTTTGGCGGCGGCGAGTTGTTTATTGACGATAAGTCTAAACTTATTGCAGGGAATAATGGTAGGCTAATAGTGGAGAATAGAGGATTTTTAAATCAAAAGGATGGTTCTGAAACAATTATTAATAAAGGCGGTTGTATTGAAGTCAAAGGGGAAGGAAAATTTCAATTGACCAATTCCAAGACTATCATCCATTCAGGCGGTATGCTCATCCTGCGTACAGGAGCGATTCTCAACTTAACGGAGTCTCAGATTATCGTCGAAGACGGTGGACATTTGATTATCGAGGATGATCCTAAGTTAAAGCTATGGGCAGGTTCTAAGATCATCATACGGGGTGTGGCAGACTTTGGAAAAATAACATGCGATTATGTCAATGCAGA
>CAKUWM010000273.1 GCA_934699305.1 uncultured Saprospiraceae bacterium
TATTTTCATAATTTATTTGTATTTATTTATTTGATATTCAATTATTTATTTGTTCTTAAGGGACGACTAAATAACCTGACCACCTCGTCCTCCAGATGCTCCGGCACCAAAGCCAATAGCTCCGGGAAAAGCATTTTGTCCCTGAAGCGTAAAGGAAAAAGGAGTGATTATTCCGGAGAGGATAAAAGCGATTGCCCATTTTGGAAAGTTCTTGAATATAAATCCCAAAACACTGATTTCCATTGTATTTCATTTAATAATTAAAAAATAAATGAAGGTCTAATGCTAAAATAGATGATATTAATTTTTTATAAATATTTTGAATTTCCGTTTTATAACCATTAAAAATACGGATTTTTCAATTTCGACATAATTTTTTTTGAACCCTAATTGAGCTATTGAGGCTTTCCAAATGCGAAGAGCGCTGATTATAAAGACAATCCCAGTGTTAGAATCTTTTCAAAGTTTATTTTAAAACCATGGGTTACGAGCTGAATATTGATTCCCCATTTGTCTAATGCAGAATTTGAGTTAGAAATAAGTTTTATGCAATCAATAAAATTCGAGGTTACTGACTCATTTGCGAAGAAAGCAAGGTTTCCAAATTTTCCATTGAAGCAGTATAACCCGCTTTGAAACCTTCAAGTAATCCTTCCATTCTTTCCAGTGATTCGTTGTAAATGGTAATATGTACACTGGTTATACCGTCTTTATGGGAGAAGGTATGATCCCATTCCGAACCTGTTGGGGCTGGATTTTCGTCTTTATCTGCAAAGACATTGAACATTTTAAAATTGGTTTTCGGATGTATGGAGGTATAGGTTTGCAATACCCAACTTTCAGTGCCATCCGGGCTTACCATCGCATAAAATCTTTTGCCACCTACTTCGAAATTCATGTACTTTGTCCGTGCTTTATAAGGAGCAGGAGCGGTCCATTGGTCCAGTAATTCAGCCTTGGTGAATGCATCCCATACCAATGATAAATCAGCTGCAAACTGGCGGGTGATATATACCGTTTTAGCAGTTTTATCCACTGTAAAATCGAAAAATAAATTTGATGTCATGGCTTTTGATATTTTTACAAGTTTGAAAATTGATTTAAATCTTTTCTAAAATTTTTTCAAGTGTATTCATATTGCGAGATGTAAATTCAGCCTTTAAGTTTTTTTTACCTAAAATTTTGCCAAAATTCGACTCTAATGTGTTTCCTTTTGAGACCTTCCAGTAAAAATTGTTTTGAAAATATTGAGCTTCTTCGCCTGAAAGCGGTTCAATTTTCTTAAAAGATTCTATAAGTAAATCACCAATACCTTCCACTCCAATAAAGCCATACACATGAAAGTTAGCTTCGGTTTCAAAGGGATTGTTCGATATAATGGTCTCAATTTCATTTTTATTTTTTATGAATAAGAATGCCTCATAGTTAAAATGAGAAGACATGGCATCTTCCAAAATGGGCTTCAACTCAATGGCACTTTTAGTGGACTGAAAAATAATATTTCCGGAAGCAAGTACCGATGTGACTTTGTGTACACCGGCTTTTTCAAAAACGGCACATACATCCTTCATTTTCATGTTTGTCCCTTTGACATTTACTCCACGTAAAAAGACACAATAACTTTGGTTATCTGGTTGTATTGTATGACTCATAATAAATTAATCTTTTATTTGATTCAAGGACATTTGAACTAATAATTCATCTAATTGATTGAATTTGGCCTCCCAAATTTTTCGGTATTGCTCAAGCCAAAGGTCAATTTCCTTCAATTTATCTATTTTTAAAGAGTAATAGATTTCCCGTCCTTTTTGATCTTGTCTAACTAATTCACACTCAGTAAGAATACGTAGATGCTTTGAAATAGCTTGTCGTGTCGTATTAAAATTGGAGGCAATTGCATTGGGTGTCATCGCCTGAAATGCTATAATTCCGATTATGGATCGTCGTGTCGGGTCTGCTATTGCCTGAAATATATCTCTTCTCATGTTATTTACAAATTAATGCAACCAATTAATTGCAAATATAATGCAATTAATTGGTTGCGCAAATATTTTTATTTATTTTTTCAGAATTGTGTGGAAGTAAAATTCACTATTTTTAATTGGAATCAAGCATATCCACCATTAGACAAGTGAAGATGAGAGATATCTTTATTTTTTTTGCTTGAATTATAAAATCAAAGCTAACTTTCGAATGATTAAAACGACAATAAAGCTCTAATTAGATGGCATTAAGATTGTACCCAGTATGACTCCATCATAGCCAATATCCAACAATGTGTCAATCTGGTTTTGGGTATGAATGCCACCTGCACTTATTTTAACCCTATCATGGGGAATATATTGGTATAAGTCTATAGATTGTTGAATATCCTCAATTTTACCGTCAAAACTTGAATTTAAAATACAAACTATATCGGTTTTAGCAGTGATTTTGGGGATATCCTTTCGATCTTTGATACACATAATCACCTCCATGTCAAGTAAATGTGTCAACTGAATAAAGGCCTCCATATTTTCGTCATCAATTAATGATGAATAAAGGCAGATGGCATCGGCTCCAAGTGCCCTGGCTTCGACAATTTGGTATGGATCGATGATGAAGTCATCATATATCATGGGAGTATCCGGAAATAATTGTTTAGATTGATACAAGTCATCCGATTTACCACCAAATAATGTGTTATCCATTTTGTATGAAACAGCCACCGTATGTCCATTTATAAAGCGAGACGTCCAATTTGCAGCCGATTCTGACGCAGAAAGCAACTCCTGGTAAGGTGTCTTTCGCTTAAATTCAGCTATAATATGAGAATTTATCGGATTAGAGAGAGCTGCCACCAAAGATATGGGTGGACTCGCTTTGAAGGTGAGTTGCTCTAATATTTCAATAGAGGTTTCCTGCTCTTTCTTTTCAATTTCTATTTTTTTGTTCTTCAGGATATTTTCCAAAATAAATGAGTTATAAGTACAAGTTAAAAGAGAAAAAAGAATTATTTAAGGATGAAGATACTTTTAAATAGACCAATATATCTTTTCCATCAATTGGTCTAATATTAAAAGTCAAATCGGTATTATTGAGAACCAATTTGATACTCAGCAATGAATGTGTTTTATTAAACGGAGAATATGAGTTAGTTGTACTTTTGCGTTGAACATAGAATACGAATAAAAAATGTTAATCCATCGACTTGCCTTCGATAGCGGCTTGTTTGAGCATCTGCTCGTATTCTGTTGAAGAAAGTCCGTCCAATACAAAGTCAATCGGATTGATCGGATCACCATTTTTGCGTACTTCATAATGGAGGTGAGGAGCTGTGGCGGTACCTGTTGATCCTACTTTGCCTATGGGGGTGCCACGTTCAACTTTTTGGCCTTCTCTGACGTCGATATCTGACATGTGTGCATAGAGTGTCTGATAGCCATATCCATGATCGATAAGCACATGTTTGCCATAGCCTCGTCCATTACCATTGATTTTACTGACGACTCCTTGTCCTGTTGCGACAATTTGGGTACCCCGGGGGCATGAAAAGTCTATTCCGGTATGTTTTCGCCAGATTTTAAAAACAGGGTGCAATCTTCGTCCGAATCCGGAAAGTAAGGCGACATCTCTGTTTAGAGCTTCTGCTTTTACAGGCTTTATGCTAGGTAGGCAATTTAAGAATTTTTCGTGGGTAACAGCATTTTTATACAGATTATCAAGTGATTTAGACTGTAAGTTGAGTTGGTGATTCAATTTGTTTGCTTTATCTTCAATTTTGCCGATGTTAAGATTCATCATATTGGCAAGGCGGTTACGCACGGAGTGTTTACCACCGGTACCGGCCTGCCATATAGATTCGTCAATTGGTTCAACACCCATGACAAAGGAATAAACCTGAGCATCTTTTTTATGGAGTAAATCTAAGTGTTTAGAATAATCATTGAGTTTTTGATCTAATAGACTATATTTTTCTTCCATTTTTTTCAACTCGGAAGTAACTTGGCTGTCAATATTTTTTTGAGAAAGGTGAACCTTTGGGAGGAAATACAATAATCCTAATACAATAAGGGCTGCGCCATAAAATTGATATTTTTTATAAAAAGGCTTCCGTTGAACAGACTCAAATAAAAGTGTTTTTTGATTAAAAACTAATTTTTGTTTTTTCTGCATTTTCCTAAAATTGGTTTGTTTACTTTTGCGTAAAAAATGTATTTCTTAGGTCAAATGAACATGGGAATGTTGCAAATGTACAATCTATCCCTATAT
>CAKUWM010000274.1 GCA_934699305.1 uncultured Saprospiraceae bacterium
CTGTACGGAATAGGGAAGAGAGTGTAAAATGCGAGGCTCTATATTGATTGTTGCGATAATCGCAAGGCAGGAAATACAGGCGAATGCCAAAAGTAAATAGCTTTTGTTGCGTAAGAACCAGAGTAAAACCAGGATGCCACCAAGCAACATGGCCCCACGCCCACCGCCAGCAAGTAGAAGAACGAACGCCGTTGTTATAGGGAAAAGCCATAAAAGCTTTCCAATAGCACTGCGTGAATTATGCCAGAAATATAAAGAGAGCATCATGAATGCCAAAGAAGCCCAGCGAATTTGAAATAATCCTCCCTCTGTCACGTCTTCTGTACCTGCTGGAATTGAGACAATAAAATTGACCCCTGGTAGAATAATAGGAATTTGTGTGATTGCTGTAAAAATATTACATAGAATAGTTAATCCCATGAGGATATAGCCACCAAGTATTGCAGATTTTAAATAACGTGTATCCGCATAATAATGAAATAAGATCGCAAAACCAAGTGGCCAAAGAGCGGTAGAATAACTTCGCAACACACTTCCTAGACTGCCTAAATTTTGGCTTTTAATATAAAAAATACAACCCACCATGTGCAGGATGCTATATCCGATCAGAATATATAATGTAAAGGGAAGGGGGGGCCTGTGCTTAATGAAACGTGATTGGCGCATCAGCCAACTGGGAATAAGGGCGCCTACGGCAAACAGCACAGATATTTCTCCTGGCGGGATTTTGAATCCCACCCAGAATGTTCCGGTTAATACGGTTAAAACAGGAACTGCAATCCACCACCGTTTTCCGGCAAATAAGCACCAGAGCAATCCAATGCATCCTCCTGTAAGGAAGGCCAATGCATACGGGCTGGTAGTTACAACGCCCCAGCCCACCATGATGGCGGCAACAAATCCGAGAAAAATAATACTTCCTAAAAAATATTTACCGGATTCCATGATGATTAAGGACTTGTATATTTCTGCGTTTTTGTAAAAAGTTTATTAAAATAGGGTTATTCAAATAAGAGGGAATTTTGAAAAATACCATGCGTGGTGGCAAGTTCTAAAAAATATTGTTTTGGGATGCAAATATGCAAGGATGACCGTTAAAGTGTAGCATATAGGGGATTCATGAGCAAAAAACTGGATTTATGGGTGAGTGGGGTAGATTTACGGCGTTCTCATGCCGGGCTTGGCGTTTTTTTGAAACGTCTTTTACACGGGATTAGTTCTCTCCCGGATATCGATTTGAAAATTCTGGTTCCGAATGATGTGGATTTATCGGAGGTAGCGGAATCCATTCGAAAACAGGTTGTGCTTTTACCTTTTGGGTATCCGGACTGGCTGCCGGAAACATTGGCGTTCCCCTGGTTATGGGAACGTCTGATTCGTTATTATTGTAAGCATGGAGAGACGGCGGATTCGGTCTTTTACTCCCCATCCCCCATTTTTGCCATGATTCGGCCCAAACGTTTTGCCGTAACCATCCATGATTTTGTGTATCATGACTTCCCTGCCTATTGGGGGAAATGGAAAGTGCGGTTGTATTCTCAAATCCTGGCAGAGAAATATGCTCGGAAAGCAGATATCATCTTTGCCATTTCTGAATTCACCCGTACCGAGGCACTGAAACGTGGGTTTTCTTCAGAAAAGTTGATGGTAGCGGAAAACTGGATTGAAGAAGGGTTTACAGCCAAGGCTACGTCGGAAGCGGTGCAGAAAATGCGCAATAATCTGAAACTTCCTGAACAATATTGGCTGTATATTGGAGGATACGATGTACGAAAAAACGTACCTGCTTTACTGAAAGCCTATAAAAGACTCTCATCTCCCCCTCTTTTGGTCCTGGCAGGAAGAGTTCCTGTAGAAGTTAAACACTTGCTGCAAGAGTTGAATCTGAGTGCACATATAATCTTGATCGGACCGGTGGGAGAGCAAGACATACCTTTACTTTATACAGGGGCAAAGCTGGTGATTTATCCAAGTCTGGTTGAGGGGTTTGGACTCCCACCCTTGGAGGCGGCAGCTTGTAGAACTCCTTGTGTTTTTGGAAAGCTGGCTGCGCATTCATCGTATTTACAACTGCCGCATTGCCAGTTTGATCCTAAAGATCAGGAAGCATTCATTGAGAAACTGATGGCGGCTCAGGAAAATGCAGAGCAGTTTTTAGCTCCAGAACTGCCAAAAGATTTGGCTGAAGGAAGCCTGGAGAAATATTTGAAAGGCTGGAATATGTTAATGTGAAAGAAGTATTTTATTAATACTGTGCGTTTTGTGTAAATGTAGAAATTCGAGTATATACACAAGAACCTCTAAAAGTAATAGTTTTTAATGTGCATTTTAAAGATATTAGCATAAAACTTACAATTTTAATGCCGAATCAGCTGTTTTGTAAAGTTATATGAAAGTTTATACCTGTATTACACCTGCGTTTAAAGGATTACTTAATGATTATTTCGTGCCGAGTATGCCCCCTAATCTTGAATTAATTAACCATACAATTGCCCTTCAAGGACAGGGGGATTATTTGTCGGAAGAATGGTTGGAGTGCATTAATCACAAAGTGCATCTTATTCTCCATTCTATCCAGGAAAATCCTGGAGAAATCATTATTTGGTCCGATGTAGATATCATTTTCTTTGCTGATCCGGAACCAGAGATCCGGCAAATATTCCAGGATTCTCGAATCAGTATAGCTATGCAACACGAGAGTAAACATAATCCCTATATCAACGGAGGCTTTCTTGTAATCCGCTGTAACAAGGAAAGTGAAGCATTTTACCAAAAACTACTAGAGCTTTTACCAAAATTTTTTCCAGAAGAGCATGAACAAGACGTAATGAACAAAATGCTCCATTCGCCGGAGTATAAGTTTGATATTGGATGGACCCATTTGCCTTGGTCTTTTTCTGCCCGTTCACACGGATGGCCACCACCTCGTAATCTTACGATGTATCACGCAAATTACACTTCTGGAAAAGACGGCTTAGGGCAAAAGCTAAAGCAATTTAAAGAAATTCGGTGGATTCAAAAATATGGAATTCCGGCAATTATATTGACTAGTATTCCAAAAGTTCCCAATCGTATAAAAAGATGGCTGGGGCTCAAAAAAGTGTGAGGTGGATTTTCCTGTTTGAAATAAGATAAGAGAATCTAACGAAGTTTTTTGGGGATTATTTTCAATTTGGTTTCAAGGGCATGAATCACCACCTCAGGTGAAATGGCATTGATATCATCATTCACTTTTCGACCAAAGTGTTTGTTGTAAAAAGTATGGTTCTGCATTTTTGAAACAAAGCTTGGAGGGTATAAATACGTCCCGATATTCGAAATTTCGTTAGGATAGGGGTGAAATCTTCCAAATCCGGAGCCATTAGAAACACAAATCAAAGGAGTCTCTGTTTGGATTGCAATATGAGGAGCGAGCGTATCATTAGAAATCAGAAATTTAGATGTGCCAATCGTTGCCACCAATTCCGTTAAATTTTGTTTTGCAACCAGACTGGTTATTCTCTTTTGATATTCGGATGAATGAAAGTGCTGCATAACTTTTTGGTTTAACGGCAATTCTTTTTTGCCACCAAGAAGAATAACCTGATAGTGGGAGTTTCTGTATAGCCATTCAATCACCTGAATGAAGTTTGAGACATCCCATATTTTATAATCCTGGCTGGCTCCGATAAAGATACTGATGGTGTTCTGTTTTTCATACTTTTTCGATGAAAGTGTAAGAGGATAATCGTTTTGACAGGTTTTAGAGAAAAACTTCTGATACCAATATAGATCAAACAGATATTCTTCATGAAGAGGGAATAGTTTGGTATAGAATCTATTTCCTATTTTTTCAATGATTCGACTCATGGTCGCATGGTCTGTTAGAGAAGCAATTTTGGTCTGTGCATTTGCGGCCAATATGAACAAATCCCCCCAGCTTCGAGAGAGGGTAGGTTGAATGATGGTTTCAAAATTTAATTGGTGAAATTTATAAAACAGCTTTAAGGCATAGAAAGGGTTTTTGAGAAATTTCTTGAGATCCAGCCAGATAAATTGATCGAAAAGGGAATGGTCCCACTTTTCCGCAAGGTCTTTGTAAGCGCTGTTTCCTAACAACGTAATCTTTTGCTCTGGATGCTCATTTTTTAAAATAGACCAGAAATTTCTGCATAAAAGATAATCGCCAATGTTATCTATTTTGATGATCAAAATGCCGTTATCAGAGCTTTTTTTACGAGGAAGCCATTTGACCAGA
>CAKUWM010000275.1 GCA_934699305.1 uncultured Saprospiraceae bacterium
GATGGCTCTAAAGGCGTCCTGAAAGGGGGTGGGGTCAACATCACCGGATTGGGGGTCAATATCGCCGGAATCTACAATTGGGGGTATTTACTGATACTTCTCATTGTAAACGGGGCTTATGTGTTTTAAAATCATCAATATAATACAGCAACACAAATACGATGAACAAGCAAACTATCTTGGCATATAAACTGTAATGAAATGCCGTAACAAAATCATTGTTTGCTTTTGCTACACTGAAAAACAAACCACCGATAAAGCATATTCCCATTACGGAAGCTGTTTGCTGTATGGTGTTGTACATTCCCGAAGCGATACCTACAAATTGTTTAGGTATGTTCTTTAATGTGATGTTTATTAAGGACGGTAAAACTAAACCGGCAAATAAGCCCTGTAATGGTAAAATCGCTAATAGTACGGATGGGCTTACTTTCTTGTCAAAGAAAGCAAGCTGAAGAATGTAAACAACTATCATCAATACCACACCTGCCTGAATTGGCTTTTTACCGAAAGCGTTTACTAACCGAATGGATAGAAAAGACGAAAGCATAAAAAGTACTCCCGATACAACGAAATATAAACCTGCTTTATATGGTGTGAAATTTAATCCGTTTTGCAGGTAGATTGTGGACACCAACAGGTAGGACGTGTGCATCATAAAATAAAATGTGAGTAATACCAATCCTATGTTGTAATCTCTTATTTTGAACAGCCGTATGTCCATTAATGGGTGCAAGTCTTTCTGTAATTTTTTCTTTTGGTTGCGAACGAAAATATAAAACAGCACCAAAGACAAAACGAGCATCAGAAAACTCCACAACGGGTAACCTTTTTCTCTGCCTTCTGTGAGCGGATATATGAAAGAACCTAATGCCAATGCGAATAATATTACACCCAAATAATCGAGTTTTTCACTGGAATTTAGGTGTGTGTTTTGCAAGTATTTTTTTGCGGCTATAAACGCAAAAAGCCCAATAGGTAAATTGATGAAAAAGATAAGCCGCCACCCCTCTATAAATGTATTTAAGCCCGACAGATAGCCTCCCAAAAACTGTCCTGTTACAGAAGCTATACCTAATGTAATCCCTACATAACCAATTGCTTTGGTTCGTTGCTTTGGCTCGGGAAACAGGACTTGTACATACGCCAAAGACTGTGATTGCATAAATGCACCGCTTATTCCCTGAAAAAATCTTGCGGCTATCAACGTTGCGGCGTTTGTTGCCAAACCGCAGATGCAGGAAGTAAGTATGAAGAAAAACATACCCCATAAAAAAACTTTTTTTCTGCTATAAATATCACCTGCTCTCCCGCCTGTAATCTGAAATGAAGCATAACCTAATAAGTATGATGTAATTACCAATTGTATTTGACTGTCAGTTGCTTGTAAACTATCTTTAATTGATGGTATTGCAATGTTCACAATAAACACGTCAATGACCGTTAGCAACGGAGCGGTAAGTAAAATGGCATGTTGTATCCACCTGTTTGTAATTTTATCCATATAAATCTATTGGTAAATTTCTTAGAATCAGTTGATTCTTCTTCAATTCTTGGCGTTCAAAAAATGATTAAAATCTGTAGCTACTTGTTCTGGATACTGGAATAAGAAGCCATGACCAGAGTCGGGGTATAAATTAAGCTGTGCATTGGGGAACAGTTTAAACAGATGAACCGAATTTTCAGTGGGCATCATAATATCATCTTTCCCGTTTGCAACTAAGACTGGGATGGAAATTTGAGCATAAGTATCTTCTTCTAAAAAATCCTTTCCCCAATTTGCCCTGGCAATAGCTTGAGCTTTGGCTGATTCCTTATTCACATCACGATCCTTTGGATATGGATTTGATTGTTTTCTTTTCCAAAATAATTTTCCCAGTTGTTGACTGTTTTTTGTCGGAGAGAAAAATAATAGCAAGAAACTATTTTCATCTAAGATAGGTGCCGTAACAACCTCAATGATTTTAGGGTTTCTTTCGTTGATACTTCTAGCTCCTTTTGGAGCAGTACCTGCTAAAATTGTCTTTCGCACTATTTCGGGATGTTCTATTAGCATTTCCTGAGCTACACAACCTCCAATTGAAAATCCGAGAATATCAACTTTTTCAAAACCAAGAGCAGAGATAAAGCTGTAGGCATCGTCCGCCATTTGTTTAAAGTTGTCAGGTGTTTTTCCACCGGAAGAGGCAACGCCTTTATTGTTAAACACAATAACATCTCTATCCGTTGACAATGTATTAAGAAACAGTGGATCCCAACTATCAAGATTTCCTCGGGTATGATTAAATAATATTAAAGGCGGATTTTTTCCTTTATTGTTATAGTATTGTCGATAGGTAAATATTTCACCTTGAACTTCAATTTTCTTTGTTTCAAATGTTTCCATACCGGATAGATTTTTTGTTTGTGCCAATAATCCGGACTGCGAGAAGATTGACAGAGTGAATACTGCTATAATAACCTGAATTTTAAACTTTTTCATTCGTTATATCCTTTTTAAATTCGTAATCAATTGACAACCTGTATATGAGCGATTCCCTGTCTGGAAATGTATAAGACTTCGGCAAATACATTCTTTCAGTTTTTATGAAGCCTATCTTTTCATAAAACCTGTGAGAGGCCTTAGCACATCCAGGGGTATCCAGCCAGATTAAATTGATATCTTTGGACATCGCAAATGTCTTTAATGTGTCAAAAAGAGAATGTGCGATTCCTTTTTGCTTTCCTCTATAATTCTGTTTCACAAACATCTTCCTTAACACGGCATTAGTCGAATCTAAGATTTGCAAACCGATAGTCCCTACTATCTCTTCATCATACTTTGCTAGCCAAAAATTTCCGTTCCGATAAAATTTTCCTATATTCAACAAATCAGGTTGTTCATTGTCGGAAAATCCCAATCCAAATTCTTCGTTCTGTATAGACAATACAAACGCTTTGGTATTTGATTGATCTGATTCTTTGAACTCTTCTATAGTAAACATCATATCAGTACAATAATTTTTTAGCGATTTGTTTAGCCCTTTGCATCATCTCTCCATTTTTTTGAAAACTTGCTGTTACTGTTGCTCCTTCTAACAACATATACAGAGTATCTGCTATTTCTATTTTGGACAGATTGTTATTATCGGTTTTCATGTCAGTTATTATTGCCAAAATAAAATCTCTAAATGTCATCTTGTTTCTATCTACGATTTCAAAAGATAATGAATCATTTTGTGCGATTTCTGCTCCCGCCTTTATAAAAGGACATCCTCTATATTGGTTGACGATTTGACGCTCCATTCTAAAATCAAACATTTTTAAAATCTTTTCTTTGGGATCCTCTGTGTCTGCGATATATTTGTAAAGTTCGTCGAACCACTTCTTACTTGCGTCTTCTAAATAAGCGTGCAAAAGATCTGACTTTGACTTAAAATGATTATAAAGAGAAGCTCTCGCAATCTCAGATTCTTCAATTATCTGATTTATTCCAGTGCTATTGTAACCTTGTTTATAAAAAAGATTGGCAGCTGTATCTAAAATATTTTTTTTAACTTCTTCTGTTGATTTCATTTTTATGCTATTTTTTTTAATAAATAAACGCCACACAAAACAATAAATGCTCCCATACAATCTAATATTGATATTGGTTCATTCCCGATAATTATACCGACTGATAATGCTACTACAGGAGGTATGTAAGTCACAGAAGACGCTTTTACGGCTCCCATGCTATTGATCAAGTAATAATAAATTAAATAAGCGATTCCTGTACCCAATAAACTCAGTCCGATTACTAATCCAATAAAAGCTTCTGTATTGACAAAAATATTCCCAATATCATTTAGGTCGGTGGTAACTAGCAATATCAATGTTGCCAAGACCAATTGATAGGAAGTGGAAGCTGTTGCTGATATATTGAGTGGACTTAGATATTTTTTTGCATAAATAAACGATGCTCCAAAGCTCAGAGATCCAATAATCATGTATAAAAAACCTTTAAAAAAATCTTCAGAACTACTTAGACCAGCCGGATTTGCCAATAATATAATTCCTATTGTACCAATAATTAATCCTAAGACTTTAGACGCTGTTAATTTCTCTTCTTTAATAAAAATGGTACCCAAAATGAAAGAGAATATGGGGGTAGCACCACAATGTCGTTGACTTAAGGGGTTTTAGAGTTTTTTATAGGCCATATAGTGCTTTTTTGGAGTCCTGTGTTTTCTTGG
>CAKUWM010000276.1 GCA_934699305.1 uncultured Saprospiraceae bacterium
ATGTAAGGGTGTACACCAAATGCTCATTACCCATCTGTCTGATAAATCGTACCAACCCGATCCCTTCACCATAAAATTCATCCCCTGTCATGTCAAGTCCAAGGATGCCATCCTGATTAACTTCCAACTTCTCCCTAACTCCAAAGTGAATACAATCTACCCGCTTTGCCATGATGGTTAGGTCTATGTGTCCTTTAAAAATACGGTTTCTTATCAACTCATACTTCGTATCCGGAGTTGCTGAATCCAACCAAGACATGGTATATAAAAATATTCCACCGGAATCAGCCTTAAATGGATAAATATCATCGTATTTTATCAGACATGATGTTGGGTTTTTATGATTTAAATACATCTCGTAATGCTGCATTACAACACCTGACCGGGTGACCTCCTCTTTCCAAGAATGAGTAAGTATGCCATCACTCCTATAAATCTTCCCATTTATATACCATTTACCACCGATTTTTTCAGAACGGAACCGAAATATTTGATCTTCTATAGAATCTCGTGAATCACATTGATAAATATATTCTTTGCCATCGGTCATTTCTTCAAATGGAAAATAATACGGCTTTAAAGGGTTATCGCCTTGATTTGCAGGGTTACACGCAAATAGAAGAGATAAAAAAAGGACAAAAATTCCAAAAATAAGGATTTGTATTTTAGAATAAGACATTTTGACAGGCTTATAACGTTTAATAACTAAATGGTCAAACATTTGTTCTAAGAAATATAAAAATACAAACAAAGGTTTTTTTATTGACATAATCGAAGGGAATTATTTATAAATACAAATGCGCATTCAATATAATCCATTAGACGAAGCCTTTTATATATCAAGTGTTTCGGTATTTTTGTAAAAATCCACTTCATATTGAAAAAATTATCCATGTTAATCATACGATAAATAATTACAATATAAAAATCAGTTTGAGTTAAAAACGTAACTTTGCGCTCTAAAATTAAAAAGAGGTTAATAGCGATCCCTTTTTAAATTGAAAATAGCCAACAAATAGACTTAAATCTTTAAGAATGTTCGATTTTATAAAAAAAATGTTCGGTACCAAGACCGATAGAGAAGTAAAGGCATATATGCCTATTGTAAATGAAATCAATCAACACTTTGAATCATACCGTACTCTTTCTAATGATGAATTAAGAAATAAAACCATTGATTTTCGACAAAGAATAGCCAATCATTTATCAGGTATAGATACAGATATCGCCACCCTTACCACTTCTGCCAAAGCGACATCTAATATACGTGAAAAGGAAAATTTTTTCGATCAGATCGATAAACTAAAGAAGGATAGAGATAAGCATTTAGAAGATATCCTCCAACAAATCTTACCTGAAGCCTTTGCGGTAGTTAAAGAAACAGCCAATCGACTCACTCAAAATGATGAACTCGAAGTAACTGCAACACAATATGACATGGATCTGGCAGCGACTAAGGCCTATGTAAGAATTGAGGATGGCAAGGCTTTTTGGAAAAACACGTGGTCAGCCGGCGGTAATGAGATCAAATGGAACATGGTACACTATGATGTACAGCTCATTGGAGGTATGGTATTGCATGATGGTAAAATATCAGAGATGGCTACCGGAGAAGGAAAAACCCTTGTCGCCTCTTTACCAGCCTATCTTAATGGACTTTCCGGTCAGGGCGTACACATTGTTACTGTCAACGATTACCTTGCTAAACGGGACTGTCAATGGAATGGTCCTTTATTTCAATTTCTATTGTTGACAGTTGATTGTATAGACAATTATCGTCCCAACTCACCGGAAAGACGGGCAGCATATCAGTGCGATATCACTTATGGAACAAATAATGAATTTGGATTTGACTACTTGAGAGATAACATGGTGACAAGTCCAGACGAATTGGTTCAGGGTAAGCATCACTACGCCATGGTTGACGAGGTGGACTCTGTTCTTGTGGATGATGCGCGAACACCGCTCATCATTTCAGGTCCAATACCACAAGGTTCTGACGAACAGGAGTATGTCGATCTCAAACCACGTGTTGAACGCTTGGTAGAAGCTCAAAGGAAACTTGTTACAAGCTATATCGTCGAAGCAAAAAAATTAATCGCAGAAAATATTATTGGTACCGGAGAAGGAGAAGGTGGTTTGGCTCTATTCAGGGCATATCGTGCTTTACCGAAGAATAGGGCATTGATAAAATATCTTAGTGAAGAAGGACATAAAGTCATCCTTCAAAAGACAGAGAATCACTATATGCAGGAGCAATCCAAAAATATGCACATTGCGGACGAGCCTTTACTTTTTACCATTGATGAAAAAAACAGAGACGTCGAACTCACTGAAAAAGGTGCTGAATACATGGCCATGGGTATGGAAGATAAAGATTTCTTTGTTCTTCCGGACATAGGTACTGAAATCCACAAAATGGAACGGGATGATAGCCTATCAGCTCAAGAAAAGGCTGAGGCAAAAGAGAAATTAATCCAAGACTATACCGCTAAATCAAAACGACTCCACTCTATTAACCAGCTTTTGAAGGCTTATACACTGTTTGAAAAAGATGTCGATTATATCATCGTGAATGAAGAGGTGAAAATAGTCGATGAGCAGACAGGTCGTATTATGGAAGGAAGACGATATTCGGATGGGTTGCATCAAGCCCTTGAAGCGAAAGAAAGTGTCAAAGTAGGTGAGCAAACGCAAACGTACGCCACAGTGACCCTCCAGAATTATTTCAGGATGTACCATAAATTAGCCGGTATGACGGGTACTGCAGAAACTGAGGCCGGAGAATTTTGGCAAATATACAAACTCGACGTGTCTGTAATCCCAACCAACAAACCGATTATCAGAAAAGACATGGAAGATTATGTCTTTAAAACAGCCCGAGAAAAATACAATGCAGTCATTGAAGAAATCACCCAATTGACTGAAGCTGGCAGACCTGTACTCGTAGGTACAACGTCTGTGGAAATATCGGAAATGCTCAGTAAAATGTTGAGACTGAGAGGAATCTCTCACAATGTCCTCAACGCCAAGCAACACGCAAGAGAAGCCGATGTCGTGGCAGAAGCAGGACACGCCGGACGGGTAACCATAGCTACCAACATGGCAGGTCGTGGTACCGACATCAAGATTAGTAAGGATGTAAAGGCAGCAGGAGGTCTGGCTATCATCGGTACCGAACGCCACGAATCCAGACGGGTTGACCGTCAGCTTAGAGGGCGTTCCGGTCGTCAGGGGGATCCGGGTTCATCCCAATTTTTCGTATCTCTTGAAGACGATTTGATGCGTCTGTTCCAATCAGAAAGGATTGCTAAGGCAATGGACAGAATGGGTCACAAGGATGGAGATGTCATACAACACAGTATGATTACCAAATCCATTGAAAGAGCTCAAAAACGAGTCGAAGAAAACAACTTTGGGATACGTAAGCGATTGTTGGAATATGATGATGTCATGAACATTCAGCGTGAAGCAATCTATAAGAAAAGAAACAATGCGCTTTTTGGAGATAGATTATCGGTTGATTTGAGTTCCATGTTTAGTGCAGCTACAGAAGTTATTGTACTGCAAGGTCGTGCTATGAAGTCCTTCGATGAATTCAGAACCATGTCCATAGCAGAACTCGGATTTGATCCGGAAACACTACAAGATAATTTCTTTAATGTCTCTGAAGATCAAGCCATAGAAGCATTTCAAATTGCTTTTATGGAATATTACAACAACAAAAATCAAAAAATATCTGATGTAATATTGCCTATTATTCGCGATGTTAAAGATAAACAAGGTGATCGATTTAAACGTATTTCACTACCCTTCACAGATGGCAGCACACACCCTTTACCTGTTTCCGCAGATATAAACGAGGCAATTGAAACAGATGGTCGGTCTATCGCACGTGATATTGAAAAGACAATCACGCTTGCCTTGATCGATGATAAGTGGAAAGAACACCTTCGCAACATGGATGACCTAAAAGATGCCGTTCAGACTGCATCCTTTGAGCAAAAAGATCCACTTGTAATCTATAAGATGGAGGCATATAGCTTATTTGAGGATTTGGTCAGAAAAATCAATCATGACGTAACTGCATACCTTGCTAAAGGTAATATGGCTATTGCTATGGAAGCTGAACAAGTTAGAGAAGCTAAAATTCAAAAAACCGACTTCTCGAGAG
>CAKUWM010000277.1 GCA_934699305.1 uncultured Saprospiraceae bacterium
GTTCTCAATGTGTCTGCATGCAGGTAGTGCACTTTGCCCAATGAGTCAAGAATGAACGCGTCATTTATTGCAACTATCTGTCCGTGGTCATAAAAAACGGGAAGATAGGCAATATTGCGTCCCATATTTTTGAACTCGTATTTTCCTCGTTTTATTTTTTTGCCCCAATGTATCGGTTTCCAACGGTCTTCATTAAAAACGCATAAGTAGGCGTAAGAATCTTTTGATGGTTTTGCATATTTGTTTTCAATTACCACATTGGTTGTTTTAAAATATTCCGATGAAACATCCGTGTAGTTTCGTTGTCTAAATAATGGCGGAGCATTCTTTATATCGGGTCCCTCTTGATTAATTTCGTATGTGTATCTAAACACCTTGGGCAATCTCGATTTCATCCAAGACTCATCTACCCACTCGTTATTATACACTAGCTTTGGTTTCCATTTTTCGCGGCCTCCTGTTGATTCGAACGGATAAGTTTTTCCGTTTATAATGATTGCATTCCATTCGTGTCCACTATTTCTGTTCCCCCATGCAGGCACATAATCAATGGTGCAAGGTAGTCCTAATGAACGGAAAAGCATAGCATTGAACCAGCATCTTTCGGGACATTTTGACATTTTTGCCATATCGTAATCTGATAAACACAGAAATGGATAGTTGGATATGGGTACCCAATTGACCTGATATTCATTAATGAGATTCATGACGGAATCAACCACTTCAACCAATGAAGTGTATTTATTGTAATGTGCTCCAAACCGTTCAATAAAATAACTTCGCCAATCTTCAATGATAAACCCGTTTTTTATGCGGTACGGTAATATATATTGTTTAAATATTTCATAGTCTATACTATCTTTGAAAATGGAGTTTTGCCAACTCTCGAATGCTTTCTCAATATCCTTTATAAGAAAATCGGATGTTACTGTTTGAATATCTTGTATTTTATTCGAATAAATGTTTTCAAAAGATGTTTCAAAATTTAATTTTGTCCATTTCTGATTGATAATATTAAGGGCCTGTTGGTTTCCTACTGATTGTCGTAAAGTATCTAATTCGTATAACAAAGGTCTATATCTGTATAAATAAGTAGTGTCGTATGAAAAAGAAGTAATCATATTCGATATTAAAAATCTTATAGCAATACTTTTCTGTTTATTCTCTTTGAAATTAAATAAAACACTTTCTATCTCATTTTTATTGTGCTCCGCGCTTTTCAGAGCCTTCTCTAATGCTTTATCATCGGTGTTCCGGCAACTAATTATAAATGCAGTTACAACCAATATGATAAAAAGCAAGTTTTTTTTCTTAATCATTAGTAAATAGTTTAACTCTTATCAATACGCATACTGTAATCACTTATATCTCACCACCATATCTGCTGTTCTTTCTCATACGTGAATATCCGCTCCTCCATACCCCTTGTTTTGTTTCGCAGCCAAAGTAAAGAGTTTTCAGGTACATTATCAAATCGCAGTTCTTTTATAGATGTGCCGGTTTTTGAACCCAATGAGACTACACTGTTCTTTGAAAAATAAAAAAGCTCGTAAATATCGTTAGGCCTGATATAGTTGTCATCGTTTCTGAAAATATACACTATCTTTTTTATCTTTTGCGGCTGTTCTAATTCCAATCCCACCCAACTGTCGTAATAATCTTTTCCCTCGTAGAACGAAAGCGGGTCATTGTCGAATGCCTTAAATTTTGTTCTTCGCTTATTGTTTTGTAATGCGCCATCAGTACCGATTATTTTTCCTGTTAATTCCCGATTATCTTCCGAGAAGAATTTTATTTCGGCCATATTGCAATGACCGCCTATAGGAGAGTAGTACCTGATAAATTTATATTTTTTATCGGTCTCAATAAAAATGGTATCATAAGGATTTTTATTTTGTTGTGTGATTGTATATAAATCAATAGCATTGCTGAAATCTCTATTGTCGGATGCTTGAAATCTACCGCCCAATAGCATATTTTCATAGCCATAATTCTTTACGGCATACTTTCGCTTAACGGTTATTTCATACTTATTAGTTAAATCGGGACTTAACTTTCTGATACTTTTATCTTTTTGGATTAACACCGGGAAATCAATACGACTATTTGTTTTATCGTTATACGTAGTTAGCGCGTAAACAATACCCGGTTCTAAATTTTCAAAAACTACTTTTCTTTTTTTGACAGTTGACCA
This sequence comes from uncultured Saprospiraceae bacterium, assembly GCA_934699305.1. Classification (GTDB taxonomy): domain Bacteria; phylum Bacteroidota; class Bacteroidia; order Chitinophagales; family Saprospiraceae; genus Parvibacillus. The sequence goes on from CAKUWM010000277.1 coordinate 2,195, forward strand.
ACCAATCGGGATCCAGTCACTGTTATTAAAAACACTGATATAGACAATTTCATTATTATTAACTTCATGCCCGATATCAAAAACCAAATCCACTCCATCTATATATTCATCGGAAACATCCGACAAAAGAAAATTGCCTAATGAATTAGGAATCTCTTTATCGGGATACAAATATCTTAATGATTTTTTCTGCGGTTCGAAGTTTTTTCTGTAAACTTTCCCAATAACCCGGTTAGGCGGTCCGGTTACATCCGGCGTCGGCCTTTTTTCATACAATGTGAAATCGATGGTATTTCCCGATTTATCGGTTACATAATTCCAATAATGTGCTTTGTAAGCCAAATCGGGATTCTGCACTATCATATCAATTCCGCCCGGTATTGCCAGAGAACGCATAATATAAGACATAAATACACTGTATTCTGCGCAGCTTCCCATTCTTTTATCAAGTAAAAACAAAGCGTTTCTGTGAGGCAGGTGAGTATCGCCTGCAAATATCCACTTCTCCTTTACAACCGAATCGTAAAGAAGTTGAACGGCAGTCACAGCGTCTTTTACAGACAAAGAATCCAATATGGGCTTGAATCGTTTGTAGTATGCTTCTCTCCAGTTCTCAACAGATTCGTGCCCCACCCGATAGGGAAGTATTTCTCTGCAAAACAGAGAAAAATCAACGTCATTTTTCCAAGGAGCATTTTCCCATGCCATAAAAGCATGTTCAATATTATCAATAAGAAACTGCGAATGGATGGTTTTAGCATCATTTTTTACATTAAAGTTGGGTGTTGCAAGCATACTGTATTTTCCGCTCAACGAATCTCTTGCCGATTCGATATCCATATCGTGGATATTCGCTAAAGTGTAAAGGTCGGAAAAATAGGTATCGAGTAAATCGTAATCATAATAATTATGATAAGGCATATTCCGGATTAAGAATTTAGCGGCTTCAAGCTTCAAGCTATCCTTTTCAAAATATTTCAATACTTTTTCTAATTCCGATTTGTTTTCTCCGGCGAATTCGAAAGATTGTTTTAAAAAAATATCATTGTTGCGTGACTTACAACTTACGGTTACCAAAGAAATAAATAAAATAACTCCAATCAAGAACACACTTTTTTTTTGACTTTCATAATTCATAATTTGATTATCAAAACCTGACAATTATCGACTTTAGCCACAACTTCGGCGTATTGACGTTTGTCAGCTATCAATTTAGTTCCCTTTTTCAAGTTAGAAGTTTCATCGAAAATAAATTCGGTGGAGATAACACTTTGACTCTTTTATCGTAGATGATAAACACAAAGAGCAAATTCTCCATTTTTGAGATGTTCTTTTAAATCTGTAGGCAAATTATTTTCCTCTGATCTATCGCTTCCTGGAATAAAGAATTTAATTAGTAATCCTTCATCAAAACCGGCAACACTACCAATATCTCTATCAAAAGTGGAATTTGAAACAAACATTTCATTTTTATTACGATCGACAAAAAAAGATTTTGTTTCTCTATTTTCCCAAAAAGTGCCTATAAGAAAATCATTATCAACTATAGTTATCCATTTTAGTAAATTATAATTATCAAATTTAGCCAAATTATTTTCAATATCTTTTCTCTCCTTTAAAGGAACATTCTTTTTACCAAAGTCAAATTCTATAATTTTTTCTAATTCTCCCTTTGGGGAGAATAGCAGAATATTATTATTAATAGGCTTATTATAAATGATATACTTTTTTGTTTTTACAAATGAATAATGCGACACCCAAAAAGCATTATCAACAAATTTATCATAATAAGCTAAAATTTCAAGAGTGTTTAAATATTTATCCGCTATAATTATACTTGCACCTTCATTTTCACCCTTATTCCAAGCTGATAGGCCAAACATTATATTGTCATCTTCAGTTATACATAAAATATCTACTTCAAAAGGTAAAGTCAGGACTTCTTTCAAAGAGTAGTCAGAATTATAT
>CAKUWM010000278.1 GCA_934699305.1 uncultured Saprospiraceae bacterium
AAATAAATTGGTCTTTTTAGTTCCTATTTTTTGCCTCTTTAAAAATTAAATTTATATTTTTAAGGCACGACTAAGTATGAGTACAGTAGAGGCAATTTCAGCACAAAATACTTTTGAACTGTCAAATAAGATTGAGAGATTAACAAACTCTTCTGATTTAGTTATCGAAGGCGAACCTCTTGAATCAGAATCCTATTGGAATAGCAATAGAACTAAAATTCTTACTGACTTTAAAGTCAAAGTAAAATCATTATTCAAAGGCGAACTACACGATACTATTCTAACAGTGTCAGTAAATGGTGGAATAGTGGGTGAATCTTTTCAATTCGAATTTCATGATGCTACAATTGCCTTAAACAAGCCAGCATATTTTTTTCTTAAGTTACACCAAGATGGTCAATTAAAATTAACAGACCCCATAATTGGTTATGTTGGTGAAAATACAGATAAACCTTCTTTGATTACTTTTAATGGTATAAATCAGAAAAAGCTACTTTTTGAAGACGAAATTATTCAAGTAACTAAGTTTCCAAAATTGTCTATTAATGAATACTGGAGTTTGTTTCAGGAAAAATCACTATTTGGGAACGACACCTGCAATATTTTAACTAGAACAGATAACTCCATTGAATTTTCCTTCGATAGTGTATATTATACCGAAAATTTCCATTACATAGAATTTGATGTGATGGCGAAGGTTAACACATCCGGACTAAAATTTGCAAGAGGAGATATTTACATAACTTACAATAACGCTTTTGGCTCTAATGCAGTCAATGAAGGAGTAATCAAAGTCTTAGAAGGTGTTATCACATCAAATAACCTCTACAGTATTACGTACAAAGACTCTACTTCCCAAACCATAAAAGTATCTGTCAACTCATCAGTGGGTTCAAATAATCTTTACACTTTTTCTAATGCAAAAGCCTCAATCCTTCACTTAAAAGTCAAAATAGAGGATTATGCCCAACTGGCAAACATTTCTTTCGACGATATTACCGTGAATAGTGAAGTTTACTATTGGTGTCAGGGTCAGTACCACTTATTTGACCAGGTAGGTATTTCTGGGCCGATAATTGCCACCCACCCCACATTAGGTAATGAGGTAAGCCTAACTTATTCGCTTCAACCCAGATCAGATGGTGATAGTACAAACTATAAGTTTGACGTATTGGTTTCAAGTAGTGCCATTGAAAAATTTTCAGTTAGCAAATTAATTATGTCATATAACTCACTTGGTTTTGAACCCAATCAAGTTGCTGAGGGAACATTAATTTTTGATAAAGGAGAAGTATTATCTGATGAAGATACTTACGAAGTAGAACTTTCTGATTTTAATAGTAATGGCTTCACAATCTATGCTACACCATCTTTTGATGCAGATGAAAATGATTTATTTCTTTTGGGTACAATTCCAAAGAAATACGGAACACTCACACTTAGAGTGAAAAACTGTGAACAAAATGCAGGTCTAACTATCTTAGAAGATGAAATGCAAATGATTAGTACCTACTATACAGGCGTTATGCCATTCCCATTTGAATTTTATTCTCCAGTAATAGGAACAAGTACTATAAATTCGAAAATATGTGGTTGTTCCACTCCTGTTATTGTTGACTTCAATCCTAAAACAATTCCCGCAGGTAAAGAAGAAATTTTAACCATCACAGGCAACAATTTTGGAGCATATAATCAATTTGTTTCTACGGTAAAATTTAGAGACGGCGATGTTGATAAAGGTTATATGGCTAAATCCCCTCCATATTTTAAGTGGGACAATATCGTCCATTGGACAGATACAGAAATAAAAGTCAAAGTGCCTTCACGGACATATAATTCTTTTTACCTTCATCCGGCAGCTTCCGGCAAATTTATAGTAAAGAACCATTGCAACGAGGAGGATACATCTAGTGAAGTCCTAACAATACCATACAGTTTAATAAACGTACAATTTGGATCTTCTGATTTGAATATGCCTAAAAAACTGGTTCTTCAAGGAGATGAACCTAATCATAATGGTATGGTGTTCCGGTTTAGCTCCAGTATTCCTACTATTGGTGTTGGTGATACTTTACGACGTGCATTTCGATCTGCATTAGAAGATTGGTGTACTGCCACCAATGTGAATTTTACAATTGGAGATGATACAACTTCAAATGTTGAAATAGATGCTGACGATAATATTAACATAATCACATATTCGAGTGATTTATCAGAAGATGCTTTAGCCGGCGTTGTGATATCTGGTCACTACAATGATGCCAATAATGAATGTGCAACTAATACGGTCAGTATGAAAGATCTCGATGTTAAAGTTAAAGAGGATTCAACTGCCACATTCCATAGATTTAAAAGTATATTCCTTCACGAGTTGGGTCATGCACACCTCTTGAACCATTCTCGACACCCTATCGATAACAACTGGGATGCAGAACACTTGATGTATTATTCTCTATTTCCCCCAGAGAAAACTTCTGCTATTCGTCAGGCCGATAAAGATGGCGCATTAAATGTCTTCTTAAGAAGTTCTTTATGTACCAACGGTATTGGTCAGGGGTCTTGTGAATCAAGCAGTACAGATATTTTAAGTGAAACAAAAAAACTTTATGCTTATCCTAATCCAACTTCAAATTTGATATATTTAGAACCAATAAATTCTAATGATATAGTTTCACTTATTAGCCCTTTAGGTCAAATTATCTTCAGAGGACGATTAAATGATCATACATTAGATTTAAGTAATTTATCGCCTGGTTTATATTTTCTTACGTTAGAAAATAAAGGTATGATTTCTGTTCAAAAAATCATCAAACTATGATTAGATGTTTTAATGATGATTTTCCTTACATCCTGTAATTCATACCAAAGACAGTTAAGGTCATACCCTCCTCACTGTCAACAACTCCTTCAAGAATTGAAATATCGCATCATTAAAAATGACACAGGAGGTTATACTTTTAGGTTTGAACATCCAGTTTCTGATACTATACCATTAAGTGAAACTCCCAGAGACTTGGAATATCAATATTTTTATAAAACAGTGTTATATAATGATTCTCTATGTAAGTGCGGTTTTACAAAAGAATTGATTCAACATACTATTGGCAATGGAAGTAAAAACAATATAATTTATCTTAATAAAGAAAATTTAATAACAACAACATACATTCTTGATTTTGGCTTTAATTGCGGAGGAAATAAATGTTTGGGATCAGAATCCAATGAATGCAATTATTTGAGACTTTTTTATAATCGCAAGGGTTTTTTAGTTAATTATTCTGGTATTAATAACACATTTGATATAGAACCATATTATTGTCCTACGAATGCACGTGAATATTATTTAAAGCATAAAAAGAAATGAAAACCCAAGATAACACTGCATACCACGTACAGAGCGGCTACACGCCGCTCCGTCGGGTACACTTGACCGTTATAGCCAATGGTAGGACGACACTCCGAACAATGACAAGACAACCAAAACTTTAACAGAAAGCAAACCATTTTGATAATTGGACAGCGAGTAAACCACACTCATGCCGTCCCTTCCTTATTTTATATTTTTCCCATCGCTCATTTTTTTACTCAATTTTATTGCTACTGCACAAATGGCACATTTAGTTTTGTCCAGACGCTCAAAGCCATCGCTTCGCAACTACGAAGTAATCACGAACTCCATTAAAAATAAATTATACCGTGAGTAAAACAAACAGAGCCCTTTTTTTGCCAACGCTCACAAATAGTAAACAATAAAATCAAAACTTTCTTTGAATTTTATTTGCACAATAAAAAATTAGTTTCTACTTTTGTAAGTGAATGCTAACTAACGAAAAATTTTACAAGTATGCAAGAATTCACAGCCAGGCAAATAGAAATAATGGAAGCGGCTACCAACCGTATTTCAAAATATGGTATTCAGAATTTGACCATCAAAACATTGGCAGAGGATATAGGTTTATCTGAACCTGCATTGTACAGACATTTCAAAAGTAAAAATGAAATTTTATTGAGCTTATTGGAATATTTCAAAACGGAAATGAAAAACCGTATTCAGTCTATTACTTTTAAACCTACTGGTGCAACTCCTGACGAATTAAGAGCGATTTTTCATTCACAGCTACAAACTTTTACAAACAAACCTGCGATTGTGAGT
>CAKUWM010000279.1 GCA_934699305.1 uncultured Saprospiraceae bacterium
GTTGCAAGGAGTGCGAAGGCGAAAACGCCCGAAAGAATTTTCTTTTTCATACGAATAAAAATTAAAATTGTTAATAAAGAAATTGTTTAGAGCATTTTTTTACGGAGATTCTTTATTCTATGTTAAAATAAGAATGTAAAAAAACAAAATTATAATCTCTATTAGTTGTAACAATAGTTCGGTAAGTTAAAAAAACAACCCTTATAATATGCTGAATTTCAAACAAATACGACACTCTTGGAGATGATGCATAACTATCTGATTTTGAGCGCTCTAAATAAAAGTTTAACGAGCTGTTGTCGTAAATTATTTAAACAAAAAGTTCTATCGGAACAACTGTTTTCTATAAAGTGTGAACCGATAGAACATTAGAAGAATATTAGCTTTGACTATATACCCATATATTATTATACGTGCATAAAACAGAACCATATCCTTTGCAAGGAGTAGTTGTCTCTGTCTCAGCCAATGCCTCCACATTTGCCAACGCCAGATCACTCAAGTTGACATCACTTTTCATACTTTTGTTCACTCCAAAACCTGCGGTGGCAAGGAGTGCGAGGGCGAATACGCCCGATAAAATTTTCTTCTTCATTTTTTTGAAAATTTAGTGGTTAATAAATTATTGATCAAATCCCTTTTTTGGAGAGGGCTTTTTGTTCCGTATCTCCTTTACCCATTAGATTAGTAGCGAGTTGCCCATATTCCCGGTATCACAATTAGCTATTCATATGAGTATTGCACAATATGAAATTCTGGTATTTCGCTAATACCATATATTTTTTTATTTTTACTATCAATATTAAACGAGAATATCGGGTCATCTAAATTAAATATTATTTGAGGAACCCCATCCCATGTAAAAGAAAATATTTGATCACAGGATGTGGTGTGATTTGGAGAATCTATAAATCCACCGTTATATAAAACAAAAAATTCATCTCCGCCATTTCTTGGGCACATATAGGCATCTCTATTTAATCCTTTGATGGGAGAAGCTCCGATATATTTTCCATCCTGATATTCTTTAAAATGGCTGAAAAATTGTTCTGGTCCATGAATTCTTTTTTCTAAAATTCCATCTAAATCATATATTTCTATTAAATCAGTCATATAATAACATATTGCTATTTTATTGAAATCATTTGTAATAAATTTCATATAATACGCGTCTGTTTTTTCAGCACTCGTTTGTTGAATAGTTGATGGTGGATAATTTATGATAGCATTTGTTTTTTGCCCATTTAAATCGAAAACATACAATCTTTCTTCATTTGCATACGAACATCCCATAATCATGCTATTCACTTCCTGTGCAGCTAAAAATATTTGCTTTTCCAACTTTATGCGTTTAATTGGCTTTGGTTGTTGATTAGTAATAAAATCGTTTAGCTCATATTCAAAAACTGTGGAAGTGGCTAAATCAATAATTCTTATAGAATTTTCATCGCAGTTCATAAACTCTGGTTGTAGCATATCTTCTGGGCCTTGGCCTCTACTAATACATTGGTTAACATGAACTTTTTGATTGACATTATAGATATGAAAAATTTTCTCTTTTCCAACCTCTACAGTAATTAATAAAGAGTCATAAACAACTAAATCCATAGGCTGCATTATTAAGCTATCAAACTCTAAGTTATTTGACTTTAGTTCTTTTTTGGTAAGAAAATCATTTAATTCAAACGTAGTGGTTTTTTCATACTTGTCTTTATTGAATTTACAAGATAGAAACGGCAAAATGAGTAATAAAATAAAATATGATTGTTTCATCTTTTTATTGAATTTTTATTAAAAAGATGTTCCTCCATTTAGGAAGAACATCTTATAAGAAATGAATTTCTTAAATTATTTTTTACGATGGTTATTACATGTGATTCCCTCAGCACCAGGCCAAAAAATTATGCATGTATATCCGCTTGCCGGAGTACAATAAGTTGCGCAATCTGATGATCCGCTTTCACCACTTGCCAACGCCTCCACGTTTGCCAATGCCAAATCACTTAGATTTGCATCACTTTTCATACTTTTGTTCACTCCAAAACCTGCGGTGGCAAGGAGTGCGAGGGCGAATACGCCCGATAGAATTTTCTTTTTCATTTTGTTAAATTTTTAATTGTTTATAATTACCTCTTCATGAGGATTTTCTTATTCTATATTTCCTTTAAGCTTGATAATCAACGGCGAATTATTTATATTGCCATACACGGAAACCGTTTTATTAAAATACCCCCTATCATCGGCATTGTACACTATGCTTACCTCAGTGGTACTATCCGGAACAATCGGTTTTTTCTCATACGTTATATGCGTGCAGCCACACGATGCCCTTGTATCGAAAATAATAAAAGGCGTTTCACCGGTGTTTTTTATGTTCACCTTCACCGTTTTAGCTTCTCCTTTTGGGATGGTGCCCAAATCAAATTCCATTTTGTCTGCTTCTATTTGTGTATGGCGAGAAGATTGTGCTGTTGCCGCCTGGTATGTATTGTTTGAAATCTCAGACAAATACATTTCCTTGATACGCAAATTGTGAACGGGATTGCCGATAAACAACACTTTGTTTTCATCGTTCAGCAAAAAAGTTTGAAATTGCTGATGAACTGGGAAATTATTAAGGGTGTTCAATTCATCCTGCAAGTCAATACAAACCGGAATATCAATACCGTCTCTTTTCAATAAATACGTTATTTCACGTACATCGGTGTCTTTGGGATGAAAAGCAAAAATAACAGGTACAGTACCGTAGGTTAGTGAATCCACTTCTTGTATAAATTCTTTCCATTTATGCAGTTGCAGTTTACAGCTGGTGCAACCCACCGAATCTACATACATCAAGATTTTATGCGATGATGGTGGAATTTCATATTCCAGCGTATCTTTTCCGTGTTTTGTGAAAATCATCTTTTCAGGAAAAAGCACTTCTTTGTTTTGCCACTCCTGTACGATTATGGCAATTTCTTTTTGCGGATTCTTTTTACAAGAAAACATAAGGGCGCATACTCCCATCAACAATAAAAAATAAGGTGCTCGCATGTTATGTGTGTTCTAATTTAAATTTTACGACAGGCAGGTTGGAGTTTACATCAACGGCATACAACTCTTTTGTCTCTTCGTTTACATCGATACCGTAAATAAACCTATCCAATGTATATTTGACGAGCGGTTCACCTTCTAATGAGAAAACGTAAATAAACCGACCTCCATCGGTGATGGGTTGCCGTTGTTTGGCAATCTCTTTAAAGCTTCTGCCATGAAAAACGGCATAAATATAGTTATCCGTCACCTGTATGTCGCTAAAACCCATAATTCCTGAGGGGATGGCCATCCCTTCTGCCTCGTTGTATTCCGGTTCTCCGTGAGGACCGAATTTCACGATACGAGTGCCCTCTTTTACATTATATATTTCCAACACTTCTCCCAGCTGGGTTACCATAGCCAAAATACCATGATTGGGATTATAGTCTATAAAACTGCGCCACGCCTGAGCCAAAGCCATGTTTCTGTTTTTATGTACTTGGTTTGGGATTTTGCCATGACTGGACTCTATGTTTCCGTTCTTGTCGATAATATGAAAGCGGTGTGCGCCTGAATAGTCAGGAACAATAAAGCAAGAATCATCATACAAGGTAAAATCCAGCGCGCGGACGATATCCTTGTTTAACGGTATTTCTTTGGTGCACGTCTCTTCGTAAGCTCCTTGCAATGAAAGATGCTTTATCCGGTGCCTATTCGCGTCTAATCCCCACATCTTTCCGCCGGCTAACCTGAAGTTTTCAACCGAAAGGTTCTCTTCGGGAGCTTGTCCGCGCTTTCCGAATGAGGCTATATAGCGGAATTGCGGATAGGTAAAGGAATGATAGAAATAGTCCGGATGATGCAGATCCATCACAACGGCCAAACTGTCTTGATGCTTAATCCTGAACGGGTAACGCAGCATAACGGAATCTGTTTCAATCGTTTTTCCTGTAAGTGAAATATTGGCAGGGAACGAACCATAAGAGAGGTTGCTGTTGGTGTTCTTGCACCCTATAACAAGCGCAAGTAAACAACAGATAACTACAGAATGGCTTAGAAAATATTTCATGTGAGTTAAAGTTTATTTATTTACTGACATAATAAACT
>CAKUWM010000280.1 GCA_934699305.1 uncultured Saprospiraceae bacterium
TCATTATTCAAATCAGATAATTCGGCCAACGTAATTCCGGATGTAAAGACAAATAAACGCTCTAACAATGGGATTAATGGATAGGCAAGTAATGTCAAAAAGACGTTGAGACACAACCACCAAATGCTATTCATGTTAAAATCTGATAAGTTATTGCTCTTGATGTAGGTCAAAAATAAATATGTGAAGATATATGTGCCCAATAAAAACAACAACAACAAAAAGAAGCGCGACCAATATCTTGTTTCTTTTGTCAATATCACAACCATAATACCTGCTGTGACCTGCATAATGAGAAAATCCTTTGTGACAGGACCAAACAAAGCTACAATAGTCAATATTGCTATGAGCGTAAAAAATGCTAACCTCTGATTATAAAAGTTTTTAATAACAATAGGTGCAATGCAAAAAGGTATCATTAACAGATCCAACGTATTTGACTTAATAATAAAATAGGTCAAAATAACATACATCACTATCCAAAGATGCATAAACAGCATCTTCTTAAAAATAAGAAAAACCTCACGTACATACGTTCTTACATACAAAACGTAGAACATCAAGATTACACTGATAAATAAAAAGTAAGCTAAAAATGATTTGAAATAAGACAACTTGCTACTATTGTCTGCTTCGTATAGTTCCCTTAATGAAACCAATTTCTGATAAGCATCCTTTGAAATTGTAGAATTTCGGGTAATAATGATGTCACCCTTTCTGACCAAACCGTCATTGGGTGAAATGCGCTTACTTTCTTGTTCCAAAAACTCATTAGACAATGCTTGATCATAAAAAATGTTAGGTTCTAACATCACATCAACCAATGGATATAAATAGGCGCCTTTGTCTATCTCCTTTTCAATTTCCCGTCGAGCCGCAACTTTAGCCTGTAACAATGTTTTTAACGTCGCTCTGGGTTGCATCGTTATGATGTTTCCATCGACAATATGAATTAGAAAATCTGCGGGTTTATCTTTATAAATATCATTAATTTCGATAATTCCATTTTCATACATCCGTTTAAAAATGCTCAATAATATGCGCTGATTCTCGGCTGAATGGCTATTCAAAAAAACAGCCGTATCGCCACTTACATGACTTTTATATTGATCATACTCCTCTTTGACCTTCTCTCCTATATTTTCACTAGAAGATTCATTTTTCTTATAATAAGGTAAAAAATTCTTTACTATTGCATCTTTCTCAAGCTTAAGCTCATGGTCAGTTTTTCGTATCGCAAAATCATAAGGAGCTCTCAAGTCACTGTATTTCCACTTACTCCCTTCTTCAAATTCGTATGTAACAGAACGAACGCGAGGTAGCAACAAGCTAATAATCAACGCGGATACCAAAATAACCAATAGCCGATATGATCCACTCAAATTTCGTAACAATCGAAAATTAAATTCCTGCTCCATATCTTACATCAATTAGTTATCAGAATTATATCTTTCTTTCATTCATTTCCTCTTGGATTCCATTCAACATCCTGCTTTCCGGCTTTAAATGCCAAAAACCTTGATAACACAAAAAAATAATCCGATAATCTGTTAAAAAACGCCACCACTTCATCCTCTACTTCTTCTTCATGCATAAGAGACACAATACACCTTTCAGCCCTCCTACAGACACACCTTGACACATGGGCTTGCGATGTGGGCATGTATCCGGAAGGTAATATAAAATGCCTCAACGGGGGAAGCTCCTCTTCCATTTCATCTATTCTTCTTTCCAAAAATTCAATCGCCTCCTGTCCCGGATACTTTACATACTGCTTAGAACCGGGAGGCGTTGCCAATATTGAACCATAATCAAAAAGCCAATGCTGAATCTTCAACAACTCTGCTTTGACATTGGGATCATCCAATGCGTCAATGAGCACTCCCGTCACTGAATTTAACTCATCAACAGTCCCATAAGCCTCAATTCTAAGTGCATCTTTGGGAAGTCTTTTACCACCAAACAATGATGTAGTGCCTTTATCCCCTTTCTTGGTATAAATCCTCATATAATGTATTTTTCATTCAACCCGAATTCAGCAATCGAGCTTTCAAAGGCTGAAGATTGCCGATTATGTGGGACGTCCCGATGTACGAATCATTTCAATGACCTATTGAATCCATTTATTACGAGTCGTAAATCGATTCCGCATTAGTTTATTACGGAATGTGGGTTCAAATATACAAACTTTATATTGTTTCGATACCTTAATTCAACAACCAAAGCATCTATAGCTTTTATTGACTTCAATTACACAATTAGCGCATTCCACGGGAATTGAACTTAACTTTTTTAGTCTAATTGTACACTTTCCTATAATTCAATAGCTTCAAATCCTAATTTTATTAGATTGGAAAGAAATGAAGCATGATATAACCTAAATTGGTGGCAATAATAATTATCCAAAGTAGATTAAGACGACTCCACTTAAGCATTATTAAAAAACATAATATAAAAATTACCCATTGTCTAATATCCAACAATGACTGATAGCCTATCATCAATATGATTCCCATCAAAATTCCAATCGATCCCACCGTAACCCCTCTGTAAAAAGACCGCCACATCAATGTTGATAAGAACTTTGGTAAAATTTTATTCCCTATTATTGCAAATAAAAATATTGGTGCCATTACGCCTAATAACGCCAACATCGCTCCATTCCAACTATTGAGTATATAGCCTAAAAATACGGAAACAGAAAAAATTGGCCCCGGTACAAATAACCCCAATGCTATTGAATCCAACAAAGTATTGAGCGGCAATAACCCTACGTCCACCAAATCTGTCTTAACCCATGCAATAAAGAAATAAATACTTCCTAGCATAAAAGAACCTATCTTTAAAAAAAGCCACAACAGTTTCTGGTTGTCGGCAAGCGGTAAAACAAACTGTGGCTGCACTTGCAATATAAAAAACGAAGCGGCTTTTTTAGCAGTTGCTGTGTTTCTTAGTAAAACATAGGTAAATCCGCCTAATAATAGCAACAATACCGCATTCAATCCAATTATCGAGGCAATCGTCACCATTATAAATATAATAAAAAGCTTAATATCTTTTATGTACCTTATACAATAAACTAAAGTTGTATATAATAAAATTGAAACAACGGCCGCCCGGATACCATAGAAAAATGAATCAACTAACTTAAATTGTCCATTGACAAATTCCCTGTAATACAATGCAAAAACCAACATCAACAAAATGGATGGTATAATAAAACCTAAACCGGCAACCAACATTCCCACAATACCGCGTCTGTTTAAACCTATTTTCATAGCAAGTTGGATACTTCCATATCCCGGCATACTGGCACTTTCCTTTTTATACCTAGCAAAAGTATCCTCATCAAGTATATGCTTCTTTGTAACCAGTTCATTGTGCATCAAGCTAATGTGCTGTTCCGGTTCTCCAAAACTATAAGCTCCCGCCTTTAAAAAAAACCAAAATATATCTAATATACTTGTCATCCACTTCAAATTCCTTGCAAATATATGATTTAATCATAATATGAACAAACGTGCTTCATATTACCGGCATTTTACAATACAATGTTCGCTTCAGTCGGACTTTAGACATTTCTTCAACATATTAAAACCAAAGGAATTTCAAGACATGACTTTACAACACCATTTTAACATCTATAAATTACTATTTCATAATAAATATCCATAGAATCACCTATATTTGAGACTAAATATTAACCTTAATTGAAATGAGTATAAAAATTCCGGATTTCTCCAATACAGAGATTGCCTTTTCAACAAAAACAGATGCGGAATTAAATAAAATGCATTGGTTATTTGACAAAATGAATAAACCATGGTTGGTTAAATTGGGTACACAATTCGGATTATTTGCCATTCGATTCAATTTCCCATTTGCTCAGACTATACTCAAAAATACACTATTTGAGCAATTCTGTGGTGGGCGCACCTTGCTCGAATGCATGACTAACGTGGACAAATTGGCCTCAAAAGATATTTATACTATTTTGGATTACGGAGCAGAAGGAAAAGATACCGAAACCGATTTCAATCTAACCATGAATCAGGTAATTCGTTCCATTGAATTTGCTGCCCAACAACCATATAAAAAATGAGTTAGTGTCAAAGTA
>CAKUWM010000281.1 GCA_934699305.1 uncultured Saprospiraceae bacterium
CAACTATTCCGTCAATATGTCTTTCAGAATCTACAGCGCCGGCTATTTCTATCCCTAGTTTTCTGGCAATGGAAGAGCGAACCTTTTCCATTTCCAAAAATTCCCCTTCAATTTCAGATGATTTTACAACATCCAGCGTAAGAGTATTGAGTACAGCTTCATTCTGTAAATCAAACCCTAAAGTTTCCATTTTACCGAAAAGTCTTCCTTGTTGATTTCTCGCTTCACCAAGTTTTAACATGACTTTTTGATTATCCCAGGTAAAGTCAGTCCAATTTTCTTTTTCGTGTATATAAACCCTCATTCGCCGCATATTGTGCGGCAAATATAGCGGTTAATCTCCGCAGACCAAAAATAATCTTAGCAAAAGATGCGTTGTTTAATCGCTCATCACCGCATTTTAACGTTTTGTGCCTAGCGATAACGCTTCAGGACTTTGCATTCGGGCGGGTTTAGCTTTGCTGATTTTCAATTCAGAGGCCGTGTAGGTTCTGGATTTAAAACGGTAGAAACATTATCGGATAGCTCCAGATTGGTAAACATTTCCGTGATAAAGTAGAGGGTGAATTGAAAATCGACGAAGGCAATCGAAGATCGACGTAGTCAAATTCTGCTGAGTTACTCGATTATAAACCAGAACGACTATTCATCAATTTCAAGACAAGAATATTGATTCAAATCTTCATTAAGCAAAAACTCAATGATGAAGGGCTTTTTTCTGATAATTAAGTCTGTCAATTCATTCGTATTTCTGTTTCTGATCTTAGCCAAATAATTTTAGGGGGTGGACCTAGCAAATTGGATAAATCAAAGAAGTCAGGGTCAAAAGTCACGATGGAGAAGTTGTTTTGTTTTGCAAAGTCCCAAATTTCGCAATCGGCTTTGTTTTCAAGTCCTAACTCTCAAACTTGAGCAGCAAGGGGGAAACTATCTCTAATCTTATTTCGACCCGAAATGAAATATTTTGGTCAAAAAGTAATTTCATTATACCACTTTGATTCGGTGTTCTCTGTCAGTAGCAAAAGCAAGACAAGCTTGAATTTGTTCTAGAGTAATTTCAGGATAATCTTCGGTAATTTGCTTTGGAGTCATCCCTGAGACTAACCAACTTAATACATCATAAACTGAAATTCGTGTATTCTTGATACAAGGCCTGCCGAATCTAACATCCGAGTTAATTTCAATTATTTCACTATAATGTTTCATATCTCTTATTTACTCGAAAATAGGTCATTATTAAGAGATATGGGTATCCGCTTTTTTACCACTAAATTCTTCTAATCGCTTTCAGTCTTTGAAAGGATTCAATTGCAAGGAAGGAAATAGGGCAAGTTCTTTTCTCAAAATATCCTTGTCTTTGAAAAGTAGGACTGTGAAATTTGTTTTGCCTATTTTATTTACATGAGTATCCGGATGTTTACCACTAATCATTGAAAAATAACTCGTAATATATAATTTATCAGAGAGATAGGGCTCTTATACCCTTTTCTTTTTGTACTTTTTTCTTGATAAAACCACGAAGTGCTCATAGCCTGTCCCGACAATTCGGGAAGTTCCAATAAAAGACAAAACACTTCACGAATAAAAGTACCAAAAAATCAAGATCCCGCACATGCGGGATTCCGTCGGGCCTTCGCGCCTTCACTTCTTCGAAGTGATTTGAATTGTATGCTAACTCATCTCCAAATAATTCTTCCGCCGTAAGGAATTTCCTTTCACAGCGCGTGCGACAGGCCGCTCGAAGCAGGGGCTTGTGCAGCCTAACAGGGTTGCAGAAGGGTTGGCCTTGCGGGAGCGCCAGCGGGGCAAGCCTGTTCAGCGGCATGGAGAGCGGCGGGTTTGCGCGCTGGCAACAGCGCCTTGAAAGGAAAGGCGTTTTTGCTACTTTTTTCGCCGGAAAAAAGTAGAAGAAAGAAAAGGAAAAACAGGAATTCCGAGTGATAACCACCCAACCAGAGGATTTAGTGGTAAGAAAGCGGATACCCATAAGGGATTAAACGAGTTAAAGTCCTCAATCGGCATAGTAGGCAAAGGCCTCGAGAAACAAACAATTGATTTGATAATTTCATGTTTTCAGCATGTTTTGGAGCCCCACTTCCATGTTAAAATGACTTGAGAAGCTATGGTCATCTGTCTGCAATAGGTCGAAACCAACTAAGAAACTCAGTATATGAAATGGGTTTATCTAAATCCTGACCCACCAGGTTTAATCAAAGTATCCATGTATAAATGATAGCTGTACAGATGCCACAATCTTTTGTGCAAATCATGATAACGGATAGAATAATTCAAGCTTGGCCTATCTGCATGGTAATTGGTCAGGTACAGAACGTATTCTGTATAGCCTTTCTCCACCTTTTTGTATTCAATCGTTAGGCTGAAACGGTCTTTAATACCAAGTTCCGGGATATTGAGATCGTCGATTCTATAGGTATTGGCATCAACCCAATACCCTGTTTTTATTTCATCGCAATAGGAGACTAACCAAATGCAAAGCTTATTCATGATGGTGTCCTTGGGTTGTCTGGAATACAAGAACAAGTATCCAAATAAATTGGCGTTTAAATCTTCAGGTGTGAATATATAAATGGTATTAGGTGATTGTTGTTCGTGACTGAAATCTATTTCTAAAGCTTCGTCAATAGAGGATTGTATAACCTCTAAAAGCCTACGGGCTTGACTTGTTTGGACAATCATGTAATTGCTTTGATCCTCC
Source organism: uncultured Saprospiraceae bacterium (assembly GCA_934699305.1). Lineage (GTDB taxonomy): Bacteria > Bacteroidota > Bacteroidia > Chitinophagales > Saprospiraceae > Parvibacillus. The sequence continues at coordinate 2,717 of CAKUWM010000281.1, forward strand.
ACATTTCTAACATCAAATCTGATGAGGGATTTTGCCAATATGGGTTGAATGGTCATAATTATCTGGTATGGATTGAATCCGATACGAGGGGTGTTCAATGGATTCAAGAAGAAAGAAGAATCATTTAATTGTACCCATTCTTGTGGTAGCGAATCATTAAGAAAATTTCTTTTTAGACTGTTCTTCAGGTTTTCAATATTTCCGGAGTAGATAACCTGTGCATAACCGCTGCCTGATTCTGAAGAGTCTTGATAAATCAATAAATCGGTAACGGAAAGGTTAACTTTCTGACCAAAAACGGTGGCCTGAAAAAACAATAAGACAATCCAAATGATTTTTCGCATTTGCAAGTTTACAAAATCTTTGAACGTAATGCCCTATGAAGCCCTTGGCATTATTGTTATTTCTAATAGAATTGAGCGGCTGATTATTTAATTGGCCTCTAATTCTATTTTTAAATTGTTGAGTCCAGTTTGCAAATCATTTCCAATCATTCCTTTAAAATCCATCATCACCAACATCAGATTAAATGGATAATTCATTCTGCCTTTAAAACCCCAGGTAACCTTGGATTCATTTTCCCCAATAGCTTCTACTAGCATAAAGGCCTGAGAAGTAGAGTTGAAGGGTTTCAGAAAACGTATTTCGTAATCAATTCTTTTTCCATCTTCCATAGCCGTAATCTCTTGCTCACCCGCACCCACATTTTCCTCCTCACTTTCCCAAGCAGAGATGAAACCTACAGTTCCATCTTGACCGGTATAGCTTTTATTCATATGCTCATCCATCTTGGCCCATACACTGAAATGATCTTGATTTTTCAAAAACTTCAGATATTCATATACTTCATCGCTTGGCAAATCAATGCTTACCTCTTTCCTAACCTCATAATCCTTTTCTATAAACAATGCAGCTATAAGGGGTATGGCTATCAGCGTGAAGATAATGAGCAGAATCTTTTGATACGTTTTCATGGTAATTTTGTTAATGGTCTGACTTATAAAATATTGTGCAATTTAGGTTAACATTTTTCACTATTCCAAATAGAACTGATTCAGTCCTTCTCAGAACGATTCTGATATCAAAGATGGGTGACAAGAGGTTTTTGATAGTGTTAATCCAAAAGTCAACAAATTGAAATCGGCTTGCAGTCAATAGAGCTGCGAACTTTTCTTCGAGTATGAAATCGTTTGTAAATCTGAAAGTTTGAATGCTATCTTTGAATACATGAAACCTATTTTACCTCTCTTTTCCCTTTTGTTATTATCTACAATTGCAGAAGGACAGATAGTAATAAGCAATCAACACATGCCCAAAAGCAATGATTCATTTTTCTTTGTTACTGAGGCACCTACTGCTTTCAACTCGCAAGTGTCTTTGGATGGAGCGAATCAAACA
>CAKUWM010000282.1 GCA_934699305.1 uncultured Saprospiraceae bacterium
CGGTGAATGGTATCGGTTGTCATTGTTTCAAAATAAGTCCGGTCGTAATTGGTCTTCAGGTAGTTTAACACAACATTAAATTCTATTTTCTGATTGTTTCCGATATTTCTCATATAATAAAGATCAATTGCCGGTAAGTATTGTTTGTTGTTCTGACGATCTTCGGCATTGTATATATCCTTGGAGCTGGAAGGTGTTAGTTTGTTTATCTCTATAAAGTACCGCTTAAAGAATCGGTTTCTTATCGCAATATTAAATGTGTAACGGTTGGGGGCGGAAAGAGTGTATCCAAGATTTAAATTGTGATTCTGATAACCAAAAGGAGACGGTATACCCATTCTATCACGGAACAATGTATCGGCTGATGGAAAATAATATGCTTCGCTTTTTATAAAATATCTCTCTTTATACTCTCTATAACTTAGATTGTAGTTTATACTGAATTCCGATTTCTTGTGATTGGCTTTGATAGAAATTATATCATCGCCAAATCCTGTTGAGACAGCATTCCGCAGATTAGTCATTAACAGAAATCCTGTTTCAGGTTTCCGTACAATAAAATCGATCACCCCTTCAGGAGGTTCGATACCTCCGTAGCGGACACCAGGACGGTCTATATATTCCACTCTGATTACATCCGAAGGTTTTAATGCCTCAACCTCGCTTTGTGTGACCTTTATTCCGTTAATTCTTAACTCCACTGTGCCTCCTGTCCCGGCAGTAATGGTTCGGTTTATGGCGTCTACCTTTAATCCGGGTAGCATTAAATGGTCTAGTAAGTCTACAGATGTCGGCGAAATCTTAATATTCTCTTCAGTAGGCGTAGTCACAATGCGATCGATTTTTGTAATAATCCGGTTTCCGCTAACAACAACTTCGTTTAGATCGATTGATTGTTCTTCAATTGTCAAAATACCAAGATTCACCGATTCAGATAAATCTTTCAATAAAATGGTTGTTTGTTTATAACCTATGTAGGATACCACCAGGAGATAACTTGCACTCTTATTTCCGGTCAACTCAAACTTCCCACTATTATTGCTAACCGTACCTGCGATAAAAATGGAATCCTGACTGACCAATCGAATTGTTACATTTTCGATAGGAGCGGCAGTATTACTGTCTACAACAGTTCCGGTAATTTTCACCGTTTGTTGTGAAAAAACAAAAAAAGAGTAAAATAAGAAAAGTAAGAAAAGTAAATTTATCTTTATCATATGTTGTTCTTGTTTAAACAGTATTCTAATATGGAATCTTCAAACTTTAAATCTAATGGTCGTAACATGCGGCATTTAAAAGAAGTATCTGTTAACCCACTCTCTTCAAATTTATATGGACAAGGTCCCATACATAATGGTAGGTATTTACATTTCTTACATTGATCATTTTCAAATAAAGGCTTACCAAAGTATTTCTTTTCAAATTCAGGTATTTTCCATATTATAGTTCCATTTTTCTGTAAAATACCCCACGAATTTTCCAAATAATTTTCGCGAGCAGTACATTTATAAATCCCACCATTAGGACTTATAGAGTTATAATATCTTTTACACGCGTAACATTTAATAAAATTCGTAAATATATCACTACTTTCAATTTGAAAACCGTTGTTTCGCGCCAACTCATTAAATGTAATTATTTTTTCTCTAAAATATGGAGATCTTTTTATCTGCCAAACCTTTCTGATTCTAAATTGAATCAAATGCCTGTTTCTTTCAGGTATTATTTCTTTAATTTGCTCAATAATAACATTAGGTTTAAAATTCTTATCATCATAATTTATCCGTATAATTATTTTTGAGTTTTCATTCTCCTCGCATATACGATTAATGTTATGAAGTATCGTTTCAAAAGATGAATCTCTATTTGAGGAGAACCGTATTTTATCATGAAATTCTTTGCTACCGTCCAAAGTTACTTGAAGTGCATTTAGTCCAATCTCTTTCATTTTTTCTATCGTTTTCTCAAATATTAAATAACCATTTGTTGTAGCGCTACAATAGAAAGGAATTTCAAAATCATTACACAACTCTTTAGCGTATTTCGATATCGGATATACAATTTCGTCAAAATAAACAAATGGTTCACCGCCAAACCATTCAATATTTAGTGAATGTATATGTTTCTTTTCTACCATATACTTTATGTGTTTTTTGACTTTTTCTATAGTATTATCAGACATTCTACTCTTTTTATGTTCTTGAACACAATACCAACAGGAAAAATTGCATTCTAACGTCGGAAATATTATTAATTTGTAGTGTTTGGACTCAACACTCTCTTTATTCATTCTTTGTATGTACTCTTCTTCGTTTTCAGATTCCTTTACTATAAAATTACCATCAATCAGATTGGAATAAAAAGTAGGAACTATATGTTTGTGTTTATCAGGGTTTTCCAATACACGATTTAAAAATTCTAATTGTTCTTTTTTCATTGAGAAAAAATGAAATGTAGTAGCATTAAATAAGAAAAAATTATCATTATTATATGGAATTATAAAATTGTATTTACTCTTTTTCATTTTGAAACCTATTTATGATATATTGAACTCAAGTATATTAATCTTTGTAGATCTATTCTATTTCTGTTTAAGATTATTCAAAAACCTATTTGATTGATTTCTTAATAGGACAAAGAAATTCTATTAATTGTATAAATTTCCTAACGATTGTTATCAATAAAAAAACACATTTTAAAAGAAAATAAACTATTCACAATGAACCTTAAGTATAGAAGTGAAGAAAGGAGGAATAAAATGCAGTTAAACTTAATTGTTAATGAACTATAAATCACAGCATACCATTTCAATGCAGATAAACATATTATTCCTCCCTCATTATAAATTATTTATTAATTGAGAGACTTTTCTTTTTCACAGGTGCCATTGGAGCAACCTCCACCTCCACCAGGGCAATCACCATTGGTACATCCTCCTCCTCCTTGAACTGTAACATCGTTAAATCCTCCTTTTAATTGGAGCATTTCTAATTCTTGAATTATTTCATTTTCATTCAAAAGAAAATTTTTTGTTTCCATTTTATTCAAAATTTTATTTTTCCTCTACTCGTCTCGCTTTTCGAATCCGCGTCCATTTTTATTTCATACAGCAATCCGATGTGTTGTATCGGAGGAAATTGCTGCACCACCTATTCGCTACTTTTTTTCACTTTCGATGGCTTCCGGCAAGATAGTTACCGTGTTTTAATCTTTTGCAGTGCCTTCAATACGATTAATGAAACATTCGGTTAATACTAAATGTAGAGACTTTACTTTCCTGGCAAGAGAAAGCTTCGAGTAACGAAATATATTCACGCTGCTTCTCCTATTGGTATTAACCCGTGCGGTGTTATCTTATAAATTTTACCATCAATAATGATGTATTCAGACTCTGTTTCTGCATTTCCACCACAGATAGTGTTTAGTTCGCAAGTTGATAATTTTTCCATTTTTAGCAGTTTTTAAATTTTTAGTTTTATTGTATAATTTATGCCTTTTATACAAAAATATCCCTTAATAAGTTGGTGAGAATAATCCGAAAATAATCTTCACATAATCCGAGAATAATCTTTTAAGGCTGTTGCTCCTATTCTCCTACTACATATAACTTTTAATTACTCACGGTTATAAAAAAAATAACTAATTTTGTAAATTGACAAGCATAAATCCTTGAACAACATTATGAAGCATACAGTACTTCCATACATATTGGCTTCCGCAATAGCAATCCTTACATTAGTTATTTCCCAAGGGATATGGATTAATAGCGCGAGAAAACAAAAGCAAACCGAACAGCTGAATATGTTTGATGATATTTTTAATAAGGCGGTTAGCTTTTCAATTTTCAAAGAAGCCAAGACTTCATCCACTCCCTTTATTGAGGTTAATCCGGTGGATGAAATACCCGACGGTACTAATCCCAAAAAAATTACAGATTTAGGAAAAATAAACAGCTATGACGATGTTGGAAAAATGCTCGAAAATGCACTGTTTCTCAATCGCCTAAAAAATGGAGAGGTAAGTTTAGGGCAATTGGACTCATTAATTAGGGAACGTGCCACAGAATTGGGCAATGTGATTTATGGACAAATAGCCCTTTTGGATGCAAATAATG
>CAKUWM010000283.1 GCA_934699305.1 uncultured Saprospiraceae bacterium
CGTGGAAGCTAAGTTGTGTAATCATGAAAAACACAAGCATACCCCGCATGCCATAAAAACAAAAACGCTCCCACATCTCCGAGAAGAATAGGCTCCATATTTGCTTTGGGTATCTACCTTTAAAGTCCTGAACTTGTTCTAATGTAAGCATATTATATGTATTAAAAAAGGACGCTTTGATTAAAACGTCCTTGCTAAGTTAAGCTATTAATTTATTTCGTGAGATAAAATTGTGAAATTGGTATCAATCTTACTTTGTCCACTTCTTTTTTTCACCTTTTTATCCATCAATTATTTTATTAATTAATTCCGTGCATCTTCTTTTGTAAGAATTTAGACATAGCAAAAAGAACTACTGATGCCACTCCTGCCAAAACGATAAATACGATGAAAAACTCGTACAAATTAGTTATCTGGAAGCCAAAAATAGATTTATAAGTCAAGCTTGCCGGATCAACACCTTCTCCTGCTGTAGGAGGAATCAATGCGCTTAATGTTCCGGCCAACTTGTTTGCCAATGCATTGGCCAAAAACCAAGTCCCCATGAGCAATGAAGAGAACCTTAACGGAGAAAGCTTGGAAACCATTGCCAGACCTATTGGTGACAGACATAATTCACCGATGGTATGGATAAAATACAAACCTACCAACCACATTAAGCTTATCTTGACGGTGGGGTCAACACCTTTAACTCCCACTGCTATCAACACATACCCCAAACATACCAACAGTAGCCCAAATGCCATTTTTGTCGGCGAGGAAGGTTGACTGCTACCCATCTTTGACCATACCCAAGACATTATTGGAGCAAAAATTACAATCACCATTGGATTTACAGATTGAAACCAGCTGGCAGGAATAGAATCAAAATGAAGATTATTTACAAAGCCGAATAGCCCTAAAATCACCATCAATATCGTTCCGATGATTCCTATTACATAATGGATATCCTTTTTCCATTCGAAAAACCATTCCAAAAACTTTGAAAGGTATAATATAAAAGCAGAAACAACGGTTACGATAACCCACTTATTAATCCCAAATGCTACTTCTCTATTGACATTTTGCTCCGCAAAAAGCGTAAGAGAAGCACCAGCCTGCTCAAATGCACTCCAGAAGAAAATGACGAAAAATGCCAATATAAAAATAACAATGATTCGCTCTCTTTCAACCTTGGTTATTGATTTATCAGTAAGAATAACCAAAGGTGATCCAATAAATGATAATGCTATGAGCCATAAGATGATATCAAAGTCAGTCTTGAACATGGTTTTAAAATTCATCAAAAAGAAAACTAACGCAATAGCACCCAACACGAGGCCCAAGACCTTGATATCATCCTTCTGAACCTTGGTACCTACCTGCTCTCCATCCGGTCCATGGAGGTGCTTATTTTTCAACATCTCAAACGAAATTACACTTATCACCATGCCAATACAGGCTGCCAAGAATCCCCATTTAAAATCGTGCACATTGCCGGTATCCCCAAGTGTTCCACATACCAATGGCGAGAAAAACGCACCTAAGTTGATACCCATATAGAAAATGGTAAATGCACCGTCAACCCGAATATCTTCTTTGCTATACAATTGCCCAACCATCGTTGAGATATTGGGCTTAAAAAAACCATTTCCCACAATCAATGCCGTAAGCCCTCCCCACATAATGGTCATTGCGAGAGCTTGTTGCTCTATGAGACTGGCACTGACAAACATCAGAAACTGCCCTATCGCCATTAATGTTCCACCTAGGAAAATACTTTTTCGATTGCCCCAGTATTTATCCGCTAAATATCCACCCAAAAGTGGCGTCAAATACACCAAGCCGGTATAACTTCCATATATCTGTGATGCTTCCGCATTGGCTAAGCCTAATGCCTTTACCAAAAATAAAATGAAGATAGCACGCATCCCGTAATATGAAAAACGCTCCCACATCTCTGTAAAAAAGAGCAAAAATAAACCCCTCGGGTGTCCTGAATTAGCAGTTGTTGTACTCATATAACAGTTAACTTTTTTGTTCAAAAAAATAAAATATGTTTCCTTTGAGTCGCTAAGGTAATTTATTTTGCAAAATATTGCATTTATTAAAATATAATACTTTAAAATTTATTCTTTGTCTATCAAATCATTACCCTATACTTTTAATCCATAATGTTTAATTTCCAATTAGATAGGCTTCTTAAATCAAAAAACTGATAGGTAAAATTTATTGTTACAATATGCAGGCATATTCTTTCTAATACTTCTTTTGCCCGAATTCATATTAAAAGTTTTGAAAAACCGTATAGTACTGATTATAAAAGCAATCCCAATGAACGAATCACCCGGCAACTTTCATAAGCCATTGATTACGAATCATTTATCAATTCCGTATTTGTATAAAGCGGAATGCGGGGTTAATAAAGGATTTAGTCTTAAAACCAAATGAGTAACAAAATATAAAAAATATCACTAATATAGAAGAAAGTGGAATTTATCGAAGATAGATTGTGTTAAATCGGAAAACTAAAGTAAGATTAAAGAATGTTTTTTAATTTTACAAAAACTATTTAAAAAATATGTCAGAAAAAATAGACCAGCTAAGTGATTTATTCCAGTTTAGTTCAGATATTGATACAAAGAGTCTCGATTTTTTAACGATGGCTCTCAGGAAAAACAATCAATCCGGGTTTGACTACATCGAATTTAAGCAAGCATACAAGGCATTGACCAAGCTTCCCATGGATCAGGCATTAGCCGTAAAATCAGCCTTTACGACCGGCAGTACGATGGGCTTAAATAAAGAAAACCTATTGAAAAGTGTCGATTTTTATAAACAAGTTATTCAAAAAGAGAAAGTCCAGTTTGATATAGCCTTGAAAAATCAAAGGGAACAAAAAGTAGAAGCCAGAAAGGCCGAACAACAGAGTTTAATAGACCAAATCAACCGAAATAAAGATTTGATCAATAAGCTGCAAGCCGATATAGACGATATTCAGAAGAAATATGACGCGGTCGATAAGGACATTGAGGCAGCTGTACAGAAAATTGAAGATTCAAGGTATAAATTTGAACATGCCTTTTCCGAAATAATAACCGAAATCAGTAAAGATATCGATTTAATTAATCAAAATATTTAATAACCTATGACACAACTTACACCTTTTACCGGTGCGGACGGTAACCCCAAGAAATTTATCCAACGACCTGAAGGCAAAGCCGGACTTATTGTCGGAGCGGGCATTTTAGTTGGAGCAGGCTATTTATTGTATCAGGCACTACCCTATTTGATTGAGTTGGCTAAAAACACGCTATACCTTTCCGGGATGTTGATAGCCCTGGGCGCTCTTTTATATATGGTATTTGACCCCAAGATGCGCAATCTTATATGGTATATGTATAAAAGTATCATGCGGACAGTTACCGGATGGTTTGTACAGATAGACCCTATCGGTATTCTAAAGAGCTATATTGAGGATCTTGAAAATAATTTGAAAAAAATGGGAACTCAGATTGGCAACTTAAAAGGGCAGATGAGGAAGCTTCAAACCATCATGGAAGAAAACAAAGCATCCATCGACATGAACCTCAAATTGGCGAGTAAGGCAAAAGAAACGGATAAAGATCAGCACATGATACTTTCATCCCGCAAGGCAGCCCGCTTGACCGATACCAATGAGAAATACAGCGTCCTCTATCAAAAAATGGAAATCCTCTATCGTATTCTGACGAAGATGTACAGTAATTCAGAAATTCTGCTCGATGATACACGTGACCAGGTTAAGGTAAAAGAGCAAGAGAGGTCAGCAATCCGAGCTTCACACAGCGCCATGAAATCTGCCATGAATATCATTTCGGGAAATACGGACAAAAGAGCCATGTTTGATCAAGCAATGGAATCTATTGCGGATGACGTAGCCATGAAAGTGGGTGAAATGGAAAGATTCATGGAGATGTCAACAACCTTTATGGATTCTATCGACTTACAAAATGCCGTATTTGAAGAAGATGGTATGCGTATGCTCGAACAATGGGAAAAAGACAGTACATTGATGCTTGCCGGAGGTAAAAAGGGAGAATCCACTTTAGACCTCAACCAACCTCGTGCAGACAAAGAATATGC
>CAKUWM010000284.1 GCA_934699305.1 uncultured Saprospiraceae bacterium
GACCAACGCATTGATATGGATGGGATCGCACGACGAAATGAAGCGACAGATATTGGAAAAGTTAAAATCAGGATATACTTCTATTAAACTAAAAGTCGGTGCTATTAACTTCCAGGCAGAATTGGAATTGGTTCGGTATATTCGGGGGGAGTTCGGTAGCGATGAAGTCGAAATTAGACTCGATGCCAATGGCGCTTTTCATGTGCATGAAGCCCTTGAGAAATTGGATCAACTTGCACGATATGATATCCATTATATAGAACAACCAATCAAGGCAGGGCAGTGGCAGGAAATGGCTGCCATAGTGGAAAGCGCACCATTCAAAATTGCGTTGGATGAAGACTTGATTGGGGTAATTGAACCATCTCAAAAATCCGCATTGCTCAAAACAATACAGCCGCATATGTTAATCCTGAAACCGGCACTTATCGGAGGTTTAGCTTCATCAGACGAATGGATGGAGAAGATTGACAGTCAGGGTGGCGAATGGGTCATTACATCCGCATTAGAAAGTAATATAGGCTTAAATGCGATAGCCCAATATACAGCTACAAAACATTGTGTTTATCCGCAAGGGTTGGGTACCGGAATGCTTTTTACCAATAATATTCCTGCTCCTTATTCTGTAGATGCTACCGGATTGCATTTTCATCCTGACAAAAAATGGGATTTAAGTCAGATACTATGAATGGACAGGAAGCAATTCGGCTAAGTATCAATGGTATAGGGTTGCAAGGCCAACAGATAGTTGATTATTGTGTACGGCATAATGAATTAAATATTCAAAAAATTGGCTCCTTTGTCGCCGAATGGATGAATGATCTTCCGACGATTGAAGTCAAAACTAGTGGATCTACAGGGAAGCCTAAATCTATACATCTTCGCAAGAGTCAGCTTTTGGAAAGTGCAAAGGCAACCGCTTTGTATTTTGATTTTAAGCGTGGACAAAATGCACTTTTATGTTTGCCGGTTGATTATATAGCCGGAAAGATGATGATTGTTCGAGCTATTTACAGTGGTTTAAATTTGGTATGTATTGAACCGGGTAGTGCACCTTTGGACGAATTGCATGAAGGGCAAGGGATAGATTTTGCGCCCTTGATTCCGATGCAGCTCACTCAATGTAGAGACACGGGTTTGATTCGAAAGATATTGTTGGGTGGTGGCAGTATTTCAGGCCAGCTCGAAGCAAATATGGAGTCACTGAAATCAGAAATTTATCATGGATACGGAATGACTGAAACCATTAGCCATATTGCGGTAAGGCGAGTAAATGGAATAGAAAAGTCTCCATATTTTCAGGCAATGCCCGGAGTATGGTTTGAATTGGACAATCGGGGTTGTCTTGTGATTTCCGTGCCATATTTGTCTGAAAAAGTTGTGACCAATGATCTGGTTGAATTGGACGGGCATTATCGGATGAAGTATTTGGGTAGAGCTGACAACGTTATCAATAGTGGTGGCATAAAAATGCTGCCTGAGGTGATCGAGCAAAAGATAGCGAAATTGATGTCGGGCAGATATTTTGTTGCCGGAAAAAAGGATGCTGTGCTGGGACATCGACTTTGCCTGATAATTGAAGGTATGCCGTTATCCTCTGTTGATGAATCGACTCTATTAAATACATTATCCAAACTTTTGGACAAGTATGAAAAGCCTCGTGAAATCCATTATTTGGAACATTTTGAAGAAACGGAATCGGGAAAAATTCAACGCAATAAATGTATAGAGAAATTAGGCTTTGAAAGGTAATTATCCGGTATTGAACTACAAAAATTTCCCATTTTCATAAACAAGTTTACCATCGGCAAATATTTGCCCCTCTTTAGTCATATCAGAAATCATATCCCAATGAAGGGAACTTTCATTTTTCCCACCTGCTTGGAGATAGGATTGCCCGACTGCCATGTGTATGGTGCCTCCTATTTTTTCATCATATAAAATATTCTTAGTTAGGCGATCTATTCGATAATTGGTGCCTATGGCAGCTTCACCAAATCTACGGCTGCCGGGTATTTCAAAGACTTTGTCCAAAATTTCTTTTTCATTGTCACACGACCAAGAAGTGATCCATCCATTCTCTACCTCCAGCCTGACATTACGTAGTTGGTGACCTTGATACATGGATGGAAGTGTAAAAAGGATGTGCCCGTTGACGCTGTCTTCGACAGGGCTGGTATATATTTCTCCCGATGGCATATTGGTTTGGCCATCGCTGTTGATCCATATTCTATCTTTAGTATTAAAACGAATATCCAAGTTGGGGCTAAGGTATCTGAAGTCAGAACAGCTATTAAGTATATCTGTGGCCTTTTGCTGTTGCTTGCGTACGTTGAGCCATTGTGCGCCCGGGTCGTCGGTATTGAGGTAGCAAGCATTGACTATAAAATGAGTATATTCGTCAAGTGTCATGTCGGCCAACTTTGCTCCGGCTATTGTCGGAAATTGACAAAGGTTGCGCTTGAGATCTCTTGTTGCGGTGCGCTGGAAGTATTTCTTATGCCAGGCTTCATTTGCTTTGGCTCTAATCGAGTGTAATGATGTGTTGGCGCCAATAGGCCTGGACTCTTCAAAGGGTGCACGAATAACCAAATACCCTTCAAAGGTGTCCATTGCTTCCTTGTACAACGGGTTGATGTAAGAGGCTTGTGCTTCATTGCCCAATTCATCAAAATCAGCACTTTTACCTTCCCATTCCAGGATGGTTTCCATAATGACGCCCATTTTTTGGCATTGTCTGTAAAGTTCGGAAACCAAAGGTAAGGCTAAAGTGGTAGTGCTGACCAGGAGCCTTTGTCCTGCGCTTAATTCCATACAATAGTTTAAGAGGAGATGTGCATATTTTTTAATGAAAACTGAATCCATAAGAATAAACTATATAAATGAGTCAATTAAATTATTTCAACAGAGGATTTGAAATGAACAGGATTTGGCAAATTTACAAAATGTATTTTTAGCTGTATAGGCCTAAGTATATTTTACGGTATAAAATAGAATTTATCCAAAGAAAAACGTAACTTTACTTAATTGATAACATCTTGTAAAAAAGTGAAGATGAAAAAAGTCCTAACAATGCTATTTTTATTTTTGGTAATTGGATATTGCACAGCACAAAGGAGGGAGGAAATACAATCCAGTCAAGAAAAGCGCATCAAAGCAGCATACAAGGCAAAGAAATTGACGGAACTGGAGTATTCTAAGTTGATGGAGTTGCAAAAAAAGATCAAAGATGCGATTCAGGTATCGAAAGCGGATGGAGTGGTGACTCCTAAAGAGATGAAGGCAATTAATAAAAAGTTGAATGATGCTGAAAAGAAATTAATTAAGTATCAGGCTAATTCTGAAATATATTAATCTCCATATTTGGAAATAGGTTAAGATAGTAACCCTAATATTGCCATGTTTGGGAAAGACGGTAAGTGATATTATGCTTTTTACGCAGTAATTTGCTGTTTTATTTTTGGTCTTAGTTAGTCAGCTGAAAGTATTATGATGCTTGCCCAATCAATGGCTTACTTGTAAAATAATAGTAAAATTTTTCCGATCGTGTATTTAACAGGTAATTATAAGATATTCACATTGTTTTATAAAGAATGTAGGTTGTAATTCAATGAGTTGTAAAAGTTATTAACAAATGTTAGTAACTTTTTTAGTGGAAAACTATTTTCGCTGTATCTTTACATTACCAAGTTGCGAAAGTTACTTGGACGATTGGGTGAAATATAGTTTGCCTAATCCTCATAAACCGATTTGTCAGGCAGTTCTTCCCGGACTGCTTGTTTTTTTTGAAATAATGGTTAACGTTTGTTGCCTTAATAAAAGAAGTGCATCAAAGAAAGTAATCGAATAAAAAAAGAGGAATACCTATAAAGAAATGATAAAAAGGATGGTCATCCTACGAGGAATTGGTGTACTGTCTCTGAATATATCAATGAATACTATGATAGAAAAGGATGATTGCACAAAAAAATAGATGAATTATTTGGTTCAATGCTATAAAATGATTTCTTTCCTGACTTCCGCAGAGCATTTTTACAAAAACTACAATCACATGATAATGTGATAATTATCATTCGGAAAATCTT